>JAGRED010000379.1 GCA_020446725.1 Parvularculaceae bacterium
AGTGCGCGTAGATTCACGAGATTCGCGAAAACGCAAATAGATTCTCCCCGCTGAAATGCAAAAAACCCCCGGAAAATGGGCTTTTTCGGCGCGTCGGTGGCAAAATAGCCCCGAAAACCGGGGAAAACTCGCGCTGTGCGGCGCATTATGACCGCCGACCAGCCGCCAAACGCCCAATAACGACGAAGAGCGAATCACGTTGGCGCGCAGTTATCGCCGGCGCATTCGCGGCGGCGTTCCACCCTCTCATGATGCTGAATTGCGATCGACCCGCCGCGCCGAACCCGCGAGACGGGGGGCTCAAATGCGCGCGCTATTCGGCTGCGGCCATCGCCACATGCGGACGGTCGGCGCGGTAGGCGTTGATCCGCTCCTCGATCTCATGACGGAAATGACGGATGAGGCCCTGGACCGGCCAGGCCGCCGCGTCGCCGAGCGCGCAGATCGTGTGTCCCTCGACCTGTCCGGCGACATCCAGAAGCTTGTCGATCTCGGCGGTCGTCGCATCGCCGATCGCCATGCGCTCAAGCACGCGCCACATCCAGCCCGTGCCTTCGCGACAAGGCGTGCACTGGCCGCAGGATTCATGCTTGTAGAAATAGGAAATGCGGGCGATGGCGCGAACGATATCCGTCGACTTGTCCATGACGATCACCGCCGCCGTGCCGAGACCGGAACGATGATCGCGCAGCGCATCAAAATCCATCAGGACGCCGTCGCAGATATCGCTCGGCAGACAGGGCACGGACGATCCGCCCGGGATGACCGCTTTCAGATTGCCCCAGCCGCCCGTGACGCCGCCGCAATGCGTTTCAATAAGCGTCCGCAACGGAATCGACATCACCTCTTCGACATTGCAGGGCCTGTTCACATGCCCGGAAATGCAGAAGACTTTCGTTCCGGAATTATTCGGACGGCCGAAGCCCGCGAACCATTTGGCGCCGCGACGGATGATGGTCGGCGCAACGGCGATCGATTCGACATTGTTGACGGTCGTCGGACAGCCATAAAGGCCGGCGCCCGCGGGGAACGGCGGCTTCAGCCGCGGCTGACCTTTCTTGCCTTCGAGGCTTTCAAGCAGCGCCGTTTCTTCACCGCAGATATAAGCGCCGGCGCCGTGATGGAGATAGAGATCGAAATCATAGCCTGAACCGCAGGCGTTCTTGCCGATCAATCCCGCCGCATAGGCCTCATCGACCGCCTTTTGCAGCGCGATGCGCTCATCGACATATTCGCCGCGAAGATAGATGTAGCAGGCGTGCGCCTTCATCGCGAAAGACGCGACAAGGCATCCCTCGATCAGAAGATGCGGATCGTGACGCATGATGTCGCGATCCTTGCAGGTGCCGGGTTCGGATTCATCCGCATTGACGACGAGATAATGCGGACGGTCCTTCACTTCTTTCGGCATGAACGACCATTTGAGCCCGGTTGGAAATCCGGCGCCGCCGCGGCCGCGCAGACCCGAATCCTTCATCTGCTGAATGATCCAGTCCGGCCCCATGGCGAGGATGTCTTTGGTCGCGTTCCATGCGCCGCGCTTTTTCGCCGCCTCAAGCCCCGGGTCCTGAAGGCCGTAGAGATTGGTGAAAATGCGATCTTTATCTTCGAGCAACATGGGCATCGCTATTGAACCGGCTTGGAATTTGGAAGTTCTGCGATCGGCGCGGCGCGGCTGCCGTCATAAAGCGACGGATCAAGCAGCGTCGTATTCGCGCCGGCGGGATCGGACGTCTTGCGATCGGGGTGCGCCGTGCCGATCTTCACTTTCTCGCCGCGGCGCAATTTCGCCAGCATGTCTTCGAGAATTTCCGGCGTCAGATCTTCGTAATAATGATCGCCGTCTTTCGTTGAAATCTGCACCATCGGCGCATTGACGCAGGCGCCGAGGCATTCGACCTCAAGCCATGAAAGCTTGCCGTCTTCAGAAACGTGGTTCTGTTCGCCGATGACGCGTTCGCAGACAGCGTTCAACTCCTTCGAACCGCGCAGCATGCAGGGCGTCGTGCCGCAGACCTGAACGAAGTAGTCGCCGACCGGGGCAAGGTTGAACATCGAATAGAAGGTCGCAACTTCGTAAACGCGGATGTAGGGCATATCGAGCTGTTTGCCGATCGCCTCCATCATCGGGATGGATATCCATCCTTCCTGTTTCTGGCCGCGCCACAGGAACGGGATGACGCAGGAAGCCTGACGGCCTTCAGGGTATTTCTTCACCTGCTCGTCGCACCACGCCTTGTTTTCAGACGTCCATGCGAATGACGAAGGCTGGTTTTTTGCCGGTTTGCGGGAGGCCATCAGCGGTCAATCTCTCCAAAAACGATGTCGAGCGATCCGATGATCGCCGAGACGTCGGCGAGCATGTGGCCGCGGCACATCCAGTCCATCGCCTGAAGATGCGGGTAGCCGGGCGCGCGGATCTTGCAGCGATAGGGTTTGTTCGATCCGTCGGAGACGAGATAAACGCCGAACTCGCCTTTCGGCGCTTCAACCGCGGCGTAGACCTCGCCTTCCGGAACGTGGAAGCCTTCGGTGTAGAGTTTGAAGTGATGGATGAGCGCTTCCATCGACTGCTTCATCTTTTCGCGCCGCGGCGGGGCGACCTTGCCGTCCGTCGTCATTACGGGGCCCGGCCCTTCGGCGCGGATTTTCGCGATCGCCTGTTTCATGATGGAAACGGACTGCTTCATCTCCTCGACGCGGATTAGATAGCGGTCCCAGCAATCGCCGTTCTTGCCGATCGGAATGTCGAAATCGTATTCGGCGTAGGTCTCGTAGGGTTGCGCCTTGCGCAGGTCCCATGCGCCGCCTGACCCGCGCACCATGACGCCGGTGAACCCCCACGCGAACGCTTCTTCGAGCGAGACGACGCCAATGTCGACATTGCGCTGCTTGAAGATGCGGTTTTCAGTGATGAGCGTTTCAATATCCGCGAGCTTCGCCGGAAACTGATCGCACCAGGCGTCGATGTCATTGATGAGCGCGTCCGGCAAATCCTGATGGACGCCGCCGACGCGGAAATAGGCGGCGTGCATGCGGCTGCCTGATGCCCGCTCGTAAAACACCATGAGTTTTTCGCGCTCTTCAAAACCCCAGAGCGGCGGCGTCAAGGCGCCGACATCCATCGCCTGCGTCGTGACATTGAGAATATGCGAAAGGAGGCGCCCGATCTCGCTGAACAGGACGCGGATATGCTGCGCGCGCCGCGGAATTTCGATGCCGAGCAGGCGTTCCGCCGCAAGGCAGAATGCGTGCTCCTGATTCATCGGCGCCACGTAATCGAGGCGATCGAAATAGGGGATCGCCTGAAGGTAGGTCTTGTATTCGATCAGTTTCTCAGTGCCGCGATGAAGAAGACCGATATGCGGATCGACGCGCTCGACAACCTCGCCGTCAAGCTCCAGCACAAGGCGCAGAACGCCGTGCGCGGCCGGGTGCTGCGGGCCGAAATTGATTGTGAAATTGCGCCCCGCCGATGCGTCCGACGCCGAATCCTCGACAATGCGCGCGTCGTCAGCCATTACGCGTTTCCTTTGGCCTTCTCATCGCCCGGCAGCACGTATTGCGCGCCTTCCCAGGGGCTGAGGTAATCGAAATTTCTGAATTCCTGAACGAGCTTCACCGGCTCATAGACGACGCGCTTTTGCTGATCGTCATAACGAACCTCGACATGGCCGGTCAGCGGGAAGTCCTTGCGCAGCGGATGACCTTCAAAACCGTAATCGGTGAGGATGCGGCGAAGGTCCGTATGACCCGCGAAAAGCAAGCCGTACATGTCGAAGGCTTCGCGCTCGAACCAGTCCGCGCAGGGGTAGATGTCGCGCACCGACGGCGCGGTCTCGTCTTCGCCAACCTCAATCTTCACGCGAACGCGGCTGTTATTGTGGAGCGACAGAAGGTGATAAACGACGTCGAAGCGCTTGGAACGGTCGGGATAATCGACGCCGCAGAGATCGATAAGCTGCACGAACCGGCAAAGCGTGTCATCGCGCAGGAATTTCAAGACATGCGCGATCCGCGCGGCGTGAGCGTCAATCGTCAGCTCGCCGAAAGAGACGCGCCAGCCCCTGATGTCATCGTCAATGGCGGCGGCGATATGCTCGCCGAGTTCGTTCAGTTCTTCGCTCATGGGTCCTAACGAACGATAGTGCCTTCGCGGCGGATTTTCTTCTGCAGCTGGAGAACGCCGTAAACGAGCGCTTCAGCCGTCGGCGGACAGCCTGGAATATAGATGTCGACCGGCACGACGCGGTCGCAGCCGCGAACGACGGCGTAGGAATAATGATAGTAGCCGCCGCCGTTTGCGCACGATCCCATCGAGATCACGTAACGCGGGTTCGGCATCTGGTCGTAAACCTTGCGGAGCGCCGGGGCCATCTTGTTAGTCAGGGTGCCGGCGACGATCATCACGTCGGACTGGCGCGGTGAGGCGCGCGGCGCGAAGCCAAAGCGCTCAAGATCATAGCGCGGCATCGACGCCTGCATCATCTCAACCGCGCAGCAGGCGAGACCGAAGGTCATCCACATCAGCGAGCCGGTGCGCGCCCAATTGATTAGCGCGGCCGACGAGGTCGTGAAAAACCCTTCATCGGCGAGCTGCTTGGAAAGATCGGTGAAAAACGGGTCTTTCGCATCAGGGCGATAGACCAGTCCGTCAGCGGACCCGCTGAACGCCGCGGGAAGCTTTTCGTCTAACGCCATTCGAGCGCTCCCTTTTTCCATTCGTAAAGGAAGCCGATCGCGAAGACCGCGAGAAAGACAAACATCGACCAGAAGGCGAAAATCTGGAAGCCGCGGTCAGCGCCGAGGGTCGGGTTGAATAAGGTCACCGCCCAGGGAAACAGGAACGCGACGTCGAGGTCGACGATGATGAACAGGATCGCGACGATGTAAAACTGCACGTCGAACTTCATGCGGGCGTCGTCGAAGGCGTTGAACCCGCATTCATAGGTCGAGACCTTTTCGGGATCCGGCTCCTTCGGGGCGATGACGAGCGGGGCGATGGTGAAGGCCGCCGCAAGGGCGACCGCGATCCCCAAAAAGACGAGGATCGGCAGATAGTCGAGCAGGAACTCAGGGGTCGCCAAGACGCGCTCCTCAGGGGTTGAAATTCGCGGCGGAACCTAAGGAGATGCCGCCCGAAAGGCAACGCCCAAAATAGGCGTGTTTCCTGTTGAAAATATTGGCCGTTCCGGCCCTGCGGAAGGCCTATTGGGGTTCGGTTTCCGAGGGTGTTTCCGACGGGGCGGCGTCCGGCGCCGGGGTCGCATAGCCTTCCTGACCGTTCGCCATGAATTCCGACCAATCCTCCATCTCCCAATAGCGCTCATCGAGGATTGAATCGCGCATCGGCTCGGGAATATCGGAATCCTTCAGCAGTTTCTGCTGCGTCCGTGAGGCGGCGAAGGCTGCAAGGTTTGCGATGTCATCGGCTGAAAGATCAATGACATAGCCGAGTTCGACGGACTGGAATTCGACCATCGCCGGGGCGCCGCGCCACATGCGCGCGGCGAAACCGAGCGGGTCCGTCTTCACGAAATCGTCCGCCGCATCGAGCGCCGGCGCCGCTTTGCCGCCGACCCCGTTGACGGAATGGCAGAGGACGCATCCCTTCTGGACGAAGGCCGCGCGACCGAGGGCGGCGTCGCCATTATGGGCGACCTCCGTCGATTCGAAGGCCTTTTCCCCGCCGCATCCCGCAACCAAGGCGAGAACCGCCAAAACCGCGCCGAACCGATAGCCCTTCATGACCCGTCTCCTTCTCAGCCTTGGATAATCGGAGAATTCGCGGCGCCGTTCAATGACGCCGATCAAATCGCGCCGTTCATCTTTTCCGCCGGCTATGCGGCCGATCCTCACAGCCATGCGCAATGCGCGAGGCGTCGGGACGCGCCGGGCTCCCGGCTGAGCGTCAACGAGACGCGGGCCGCCGGTTCGACGGGCGATCTGAACGTCACCAGAAAACCGCCGTTCGCGCTCTCGATGTCCGCCTCCGGCTCGCAGGCCGACACCGAGAGGCCGCCGCTTCCTTCAGTTGCGATCTCACCTTTCGATCTGGCCCGAGGCCCGTAATGCGTCCACATCAGGCGCGCCCGATCCGCGCACCTGCCGCGCCGCCCAACGCCGAA
>JAGRED010000040.1 GCA_020446725.1 Parvularculaceae bacterium
ATCGACCGGCGCAAGCTTTTGGCCGCCGCCGCAGCGTATGCCGGCGCGGCGACCCTACCGGCAAAGGCGAAAGACATGAAAATCGATCCGAAGACGATACCGGATTACGATAAATGGCAGCTTACGGAAAAAGAGTGGAAAGAGCGGCTTGAGGGCGAGGCCTATGCGGTTCTCCGCAAGGAAGCGACGGAACGCCCCTGGACGAGCCCCTTCAATGAAGAAAAACGAGACGGCGTCTACGCCTGCGCCGGCTGCGGCTATGATCTTTTTTCGTCGCAGACGAAATTCGATTCAGGCACCGGCTGGCCGTCCTATTTCGACCATCTGCCGAACGCGCTCGGCACCAAGACCGATTTCAAGCTGATCGTGCCGCGCACGGAATATCACTGCGCGCGCTGCGGCGGGCATCAGGGCCATGTGTTCAATGACGGCCCGTCACCGACGGGTCTCAGATATTGCAACAACGGCGTCGCGCTCGTCTTCAGGCCGGCCTGACAACGATCTTCCTAATCGCGGCCGCGTCGGCTAAACTTTCCCGGCCGCGATTGAGGAAGCGCTATGAGCGAGGATCCATCCAAATTCCGTCTGGCCGGCGCCAATCCGCGGCGCACGGTTATTCAGCTCGTCATAGCGAGCGTCGTCGTCGGCGCATTTCTCGCCTTCTGGGGCGTGTCGCCCGCCGATTTCTGGCGCGGCGCATTCAATTTCTTCAAAGGGATAATCGGATGGCTCGGCGATTCGGTTTCCGAAATCGTCGTCAACCTGATCACCTATCTTCTCTTCGGCGCAGCGATCGTCGTGCCGATCTGGCTAATCCTGCGCGTCATCAACGGCGACGGACGGCGCTGATCACCGCGAGGTCTCGATCAGGGCCTGAAGCCGGTCGATATAAGAGATCCACGCGTCGCGCCCTTTCGCCGTCAGGCGGCAGATCGTGCGCGGCTTCCTGTCCTTGAAGGTCTTGCGCACATAGACGTAGCCGGCGTCCTCAAGCTTGCGCAGATGAACGGACAGATTGCCGTCCGTGCCGCCGACCTTCGCTTTCAATTCATTGAAATCCGCGGCGTCGGCGCCGGAAAGATACGCCATGACCGCGAGACGCACCCTGCCGTGGATGACGTCGTCGATCTCGCGATAGTCGTATCCGTTCTCGTCCATGCCTCACACGATGTCGCTCGGTTCGCGGCGCATCAGAATGAAGCCGGGAAGCGCTGCGCAAACGAGGCTCCCGACGGAAGCGACGAGCAGTTGGCGCGCATCTGAAAAGAAATAGAGGCTGGCCACCGAGAATATCCAGGCGGCGGCGGCGAAGCCGCGCAGCCAGTCAAGTCGCGCCGCCGTCGCGGTCGCGTAAAAGGCGATGCCGTACACGCCGAACGCGACCGGAAACATCGTTCCGAAAAGCGCGTACGGCTTTACGCCGTCCGCCTCGAACCGGTCATGCAGCGCCAGCAGCGAAAACCAGTAGATCAGCATGAAGACGCCGACGCCGAACCAGGCGGCCATCGCCGTTTGGTTGCCGATCGTCAAGGCGCCCGGCTTGCCGCCGACTTTCTTGCCGATCAGGAAGGTGAGCCCCCATCCGCAGGCGAGCGCGATCACCCAGAACGCGCTCCCTCCGACGAAATTCGGCAGCGCGATGATCTTCGCAGCGCTGAGCCACGTCAAAAAGGACGCAAGACCGATCACCAGGCCCCAGACAAGATAGATGACGCCGCCGATCAACGGCGCGTTGCGTCCTTCCTCGGCGAGCGTTCTCACGTAAGCGATCTCGCCGGCCAGATCCCTGTCCGCATCAGAAGACATCTCGGCGCTCCCTTCCCAAACTTGCTTTGAAAAATAAAGTTCGTCGGCCGGTCAGGCAACCCGCCGCACGGCGAAACGAGCCGGGCATGCGCCGGAACGGATGGAACGCGATCTGCCCCTTGCCTATCATCGCTGCGTTTTCGGGAGACGCAGCGTGGATCGAAGACAATTCGTTTGCGGCGGCGCTGCGCTCGCCGGCGCAGCCTTGTCGGGCGGCGCGCAGGCGACGGATATTCTTGCGAAGACAATCCCATCGACCGGCGAAGTCGTGCCCGCGCTCGGCATGGGAAGCTGGCTTACATTCGACGTCGGCGAGGACAGCGCCGCGCGCAGCGCAAGACGCGACGTCCTTGAGACGTTTTTCAGCGCCGGCGGCCGTCTGATCGATTCATCGCCAATGTACGGCTCGTCGCAATCCGTAATCGGTTGGTGTCTCGGCGCGCTGCAAAAACGGGACGGTTTCATCGCCGCCGACAAGGTGTGGACGCCGCAAGGCGAGGACGGCCCAACGCAGATTGAACGCTCACGCTCGCGATGGCGCATCCCGAAATTCGACCTTCTTCAGGTTCACAATCTTGTCGATTGGGAAAATCATCTCGAAACGCTTTTCGCGATGAAAGCATCAGGACGTCTTCGCTATGTCGGCGTGACGACCTATGCGGGGCTTCGCCATGACACGGTTGAACGCATCATGCGGTCGAGACCGCTCGACTTCATCCAGGTGACCTACAATATCGCCGATCGGGAAGCGGAAGAGCGTCTTCTGCCGATGGCGCAGGAGCGCGACGTCGCGGTCGTCGCCAATCGTCCTTTTCGGGAAGGCGGGCTATTCCCCGTCGTGCGCGACAAACCGCTTCCGGCATTCGCCGCGGAAATCGGCGCGACGAGCTGGGCGCAATTCATGCTTAAATTCACGATTTCCCATCCTGCGCTGACCTGCGCCATTCCGGCGACGCGACGCGTCGATCACATGCGGGAGAATATGGCGGCAATGTCCGGCCCTGTTCCGGATGCGGCGATGCGCGCGAGAATGGCGGCGGCTTTCGACGCGCTTTAGTCGACGGGGTTCGGTTTCACGCGCGGCGCAAGCGGTCCGGATGCGGATTTTGTTTCGATGGTCGGTTCCGTGGACGGAACGATGGTCGAAAGGTTCGCGACCGGCGGCGCGCCGGTGAGGTAGGCAAGGCGGTCATCGGTTGAAAGCGCGGCCGTGACGATCGGCGTCGCAGCGATGACCCGGCGTTCGATGAAATCATAGATGATGATTTCGGCGCCTGACGGGCTTTCGACGTGAATGGCGACCCTGTCGCCGTCGAGCGAGACGCTTTCAATCCTTGAATCTTCGGAAATGCCGAGGCCGTTATCAACGAAACCGGCGGTAGAGGCGAAAGCCGGACCTGTCGCCGGACGCGCTTCCGGTTGCGCCAGCATTTCAACGCCGTCTTCTGATTCATTTTCGGGGCCGGCCGCCGGTTTGCCGAAAAGAGCGAGCGCGACGAGGACGACCACGACAAAAACGGCCGGCATGGTGACGACGCCGACGGCAAGGGCCCGCGCCGGCGGCGGATCGATCGGCCCAATCGCGGCGGGCGCTCCAAAGCCGGCATGGCGCGGCCGGGGATCGGTTTCCGGCGTCTCGTCAGCCTGCTGCAGCAGGCGCAAGGCGCGGCGGCGCAGTTCTTCGACCGGCGATCGCGCCTCGGCGTCATCGGCCATCAAGACGAAATTCGGCTGCGTGCGCGACATTTGACAGACCCTCGCCCAACGTGACATCGCCTGCGCCATGATCGACCGGGAAACCCGAGACCAGGCCGCGCAGTTCACGGTTCCGCAGGACTATGCGGGAACAAGGCTTGATAAATGGTTGTCCGAGATCGAACCCGCTTTTTCGCGCTCGCGATTCAAGGCGCTGATAGAACAAGGCGCGCTGTCCCGAAATGGCACGCCCTTCACCGATCCTTCGTGGAAGGTTCGCGTCGGCGAAGTCTTTGACTTCACGCCGCCGCCGGTCGAACCGGCGGCGCCGCAGGCGGAAACAATCGCGCTCGACGTTCGCTATGAGGATGACGACATCATCGTCGTCAACAAGCCTGCGGGCATGGTCGTTCATCCCGCGGCCGGCAACTGGACCGGAACGCTTGTCAACGCGCTGATCGCGCATTGCGGCGATACGCTGTCGGGCATCGGCGGCGTTGCGCGTCCCGGCATCGTTCACCGTCTCGACAAGGATACGTCAGGCCTGCTCGTCATCGCCAAGCGCGACGCGGCGCATGCGAAACTGAGCGAGGCGTTTTCAACCCACGACATCGAACGGATCTATGATGCGATCGCCGTCGGCGCGCCGCGTCCGGCTGTCGGCGTCATCGACGCGCCGCTCGCCCGTTCGGAAGGCGATCGGAAAAAAATGGCGATCGTCGATGAAGAAGACGATCGCCCGGACCAGCGGCGCGCAGTCACTCATTACCGTGTCGCAGAGGCCTATGGCCGCGGGCGGGCGAAACTCGCCGGCGATGCGCTCGCCTCGCTGATCGAGTGCCGGCTTGAAACCGGCCGCACGCACCAGATCCGCGTCCACCTCGCCTCGATCGGCTGCCCGCTCGTCGGCGATCCGGTCTATGGCCGCGGTCCAGGCCTCGCCGGTCTGAAGCCCGGCGAGCCGGCGGCGGATACGGCGATCGAAATCCTCCGAAATTTTCGCCGTCAGGCGCTCCACGCGCGAGTTCTGGGCTTCGATCATCCGATCAGCGGGGAAAGGCTCCGGTTCGAGGCGGCCCCGCCGGAAGATTTCGCCCGCCTGAAACAGGCGCTGGAGGCCCTATAGGCCGCCCGCGGTCACGGGATTTTGTGGCCCGGGGCGCTGGCTTCAGGCCCTTTTTTCGCCCTATCAAGAGGGGATAAAGGAACCGCCGGCCCGCGTGTCATGCGGACGGGACTGGAACCGCCGCTGATGATCCCCATATGGGTCCTTCGGCCGCCACGCTTTCCCCGGCGGCCCTGGGGACCCCGAAGAGAGACTGATGGCTAAAGATCTTGTCGCCGCGCCTGCCCTGACGCCTGAAGGCAGCCTTTCGCGTTACCTCGCCGAAATCCGGAAATTCCCGATGCTCGGCAAGGATGAGGAATACATGCTCGCCAAGCGTTTCGCCGAGCACCAGGATTCGGACGCCGCGCACAAGCTCGTCACCAGCCATTTGCGTCTCGTCGCCAAGATCGCGATGGGCTATCGCGGCTACGGCCTGCCGATCGGCGAAGTCATTTCGGAAGGCAATGTCGGACTGATGCAGGCGGTTAAACGCTTCGACCCGGAAAAAGGCTTCCGCCTTGCGACGTACGCCATGTGGTGGATCAAGGCTTCAATCCAGGAATACATCCTGCGCTCTTGGAGCCTAGTCAAAATCGGCACCACGGCGGCGCAGAAAAAACTTTTCTTCAACCTCAGGAAAATCAAGGGACAGATCGACGCCATTGAAGACGGCGATCTCAACCCCGATCAAGTGAAACTCATCGCCGACAAGCTCGGCGTCGCCCATGACGATGTCGTTCAGATGAACCGCCGCATGACGGGCGGCGAGGCGTCGCTGAACGCGCCGCTGGGAAAATCGGAAGACGCCGGCGGCGAATGGCAGGACTGGCTCGTCGATGAAAACGCCGTCAACGCGGAACAAAAGCTCGCCGCCGAAGACGAGTACGAGATGCGCATGTCGCTGCTTGAAAAAGCGATGGCGACGCTCAACGAACGCGAACAGCACATTCTCACCGAGCGCCGGCTGAAAGACAATCCGGCGACGCTTGAGGAGCTCAGCCAGGAATACGGCGTGTCGCGCGAGCGCGTCCGGCAGATCGAAGTGCGCGCCTTTGAAAAGCTGCAAAAGGCGATGAAGCGGCTCGACAAGGAAATTCGCGCCGCGACGGTCGAGGCGTCGGCGGCGCTCTAAGAAACCGCAATGACAATCGGGAGAACGCGCGCGCGAAAAGCTGAAACGTTCAACGCGCGCGCCGCCAGGATTGATCAGTCCGGCACGCTGCAATGAAGCGTGCCGTCGGGATTGGTGCTCATGCCGCCGCCGGCGTCATCACAGGCCGTCGCGAAACCTCCCGATGAGCACCACTTTTCACCCGGAGGCGAGCAATCGAAATCGAGGCTCGCCGAAGTCCCTCCGCCGCGGCGCGCGAGACGAAGCGCCCGGTTGAACTCCACGGCGCTAGAAACAACGGCGATTTCCGCCGTAGACGGCGCAGGCGTAGGGACCGAACATGTGATGCCGCCGTCCGGTTCCGTGCTGAGGCCGCCATTCTTCTTGGCGCAGACGTCCGCGAAATCGCCCGCGCAAAACCCTTCATCGGGACCATCATCATGACAGGTGATATCGACCGTCGCAGCGCTCGTTGAACTGTCGCCCGCGAGGTCGAGCGCTTGCTCAAATTCAACCATTGAAGATACTTCGGTCTTTTCTCTCGCGCCCGCATCTGCGGAGGCGGCCAAAATCGCTATCGCGCCGGCCGTTATAGCAAAGCTTCTCATGACGGGTCCTTTCCTGCTGTGATAATCTCCGTGTTAAGTTTCGGCGAGGTCCATTATCGAGGATCCTCTCTGCGCAGGGCTTAGCAATAGCAATGGAAACGGAGCGTATTTGTGCCGAACATCACAGCCGCAGCGACATCCGAGAAAGTTGAAAAATTCCGCCGCCTCCATACGCGCGGCGCAGCATTCCTTTTCCCGAATTTCTGGGATGCGGGCTCAGCGCGCGTTCTCGAAGGCGTCGGCTTCGCCGCCCTCGCCTCGACAAGCTCCGGCTTCGCCTTGACGAAAGGCCGCGCCGATTACGGCGTCACGCGCGCGGACGTGATGGCGCATGCGCGCGAGGTTTGCGCCGCCGTCGACATCCCGGTCGCCGCCGATCTTGAAAACGGATTCGGACAATCGCCGGAAGATTGCGCGCTCACGATCAGGGAAGCGGCGCAGACCGGCCTTTGCGGCGGCTCCATCGAAGATTCGACCGGCGACGAGCAACGCCCCGTGCATGAAAAATCCGCAGCGGTCGACCGGCTGGCCGCGGCGGCGGAAGCGGCGCGCGCCGCGCCGAATGGTTTCGTGCTGACCGCGCGCGCGGAAGCGTTTCTTTACGGCGACGCCGACCTCAACGACGTCATCGCCCGCCTGCAGGCGTTCGAGGCCGCGGGCGCCGATGTCCTTTTCGCGCCGGGCCTGCCGAACCTCGACGCGGTCAGCGCCGTCTGTTCTTCAGTGTCAAAGCCTGTCAACGTCCTCGTCTACGGCGCGCTCGCCAAACATTCGGTCGAGGAATTTGCAAAGGCCGGCGTCGCGCGCCTGTCGCTTGGCGGCGCGCTTGCGTTTTCCGCCTATGGCGCGCTCGTCGAAACCGCGCTCGACATCAAAACCTCGGGCGCGTTCACGTCGCTTGGCGAAAGACGCGATGCGATGAAAACCGTCAAAGGCGTCATCGACGGCTAGATCGTTTCGGCCCGTTACAGGCGGATCACATATTCCTTGCGCGTTGTTTCAACGACTTCCCATGTTCCGCGAAAGCCGGGCTCGATAATAAAACTGTCGCCGGATCCGACGCGGCGCGAAACGCCGTTGTCATCGGCGATAATCGAAACGCCGAAGAGAATTCGGCAATATTCCCATTCGTCATAGACGACGCTCCATTTGCCGGGCGTTGATTCCCAGACGCCGGCGTAAAGGCCGCCCGGCCGCTCATCGATGTTCCAGGTCCTGAACGCCGGCGCGCCGGAAATGAGACGATCCGGCGCAGGCGCGCCGTTTTCCGGCGTCACGGCAGTGAGATCGAATGTTTTCACGGTGGCCGCCTTAGAGGGCGAGAACGCAGCGGATCGCCATCAGGATCAGGACGACGGAGCCGGTTGCAAAAACCAGAAAGCGCAGCATGACGCGCCGGACGACGATTTGCATGAACGAGTGAACAATGCGCAAGCCGACATAGGCCCAGGCGAGCCAGACATTGACCGGATCGGCGGCGCCCGCGAGATGCGCGTAAAGCGCGAGCGCGTAAAAAATCGTCGGCTGCTCGTGAAGATGATTGTAATTGTCGGCGACGACGCGCGCATCTGTCGGCAGACTTGAAAGAGAGCCAGGATGGATCGCCGATTGCGGATCGATCTTCGCCTTTCGCATCGCCGGTATGCGCGTTGCGTACATCCAGGCCCAGATAAAGAGCGTCCAGCATACAAGAGCAAGCACAGGCGTCAGCATGGGAGTCATGGATCAACCTCTCTTCTTCGAGTTCAACGTATGTCGTTCACCCAATAGCGAAACCGCCAATTCGGTTCTGACTGAATGACGATCCGCGTCACAACAGGCGCATACGCTTCGCCCTCCCCCGGCGCCTCATAACGGCGAGACTTGACGAGGCGCATACCGGCGCGAACGAATTTGTAATTCAGATTATCCGGCCCCTTGAAAAGAAGACTGACGTCGGCCGGCGCGCCGCTGTCGTCAATTTCAACGCTGAAATAAAGGCACGTATGCGGCCGGCCAGGCGTTCCGCGCGGCCAGACATAGTCATCGCCCGCATTCGTGAGAGCGGGGAGCGCGCCCGCCGCCGACGGCAGCCCTGCCTCAAATGTCTCACAGGCCGCACGCGTCTCGGCCGCATAGGCTTCCCACTCCTCGCTGAACTCTGCGGAAGCAGGGCCGCCCGCGAGAAGAAGGCCTGCAACGAACGCGGCAAAAAATTTTCTCATGACGCTCCTCCCCATCGCCGCGCCGGGCGCCGCTAGGCGACGTTTGAATGTTTCTTGAACTCCATGCGGGAAATCGCCCGGCAGTGAACCTCATCCGGCCCGTCGGCGAGACGCAGCGTGCGCAGCATCGCATAGGCGCGGGCAAGCCCGAAATCGGTGGTGACGCCGGCGCCGCCATGCGCCTGGATCGCGTCGTCAAGAACACGGAGCGCTACGCGCGGCGCAGCGACCTTGATCATCGCAATTTCGGCCTGCGCCGCCTTGTTGCCGACCGTGTCCATCATCCAGGCGGCTTTCAGCGTCAAAAGCCGCGTCATTTCAATATCAATGCGCGCTTCGGCGACGCGCTGTTCCCAGATCGAGTGCTTGTAGATCGGCTTGCCGAACGCCTCGCGCGTCAGGATGCGTTTCACCAGCTTTTCAAGCGCGACCTCGGCCGCGCCGATCGTGCGCATGCAGTGGTGGATGCGGCCTGGCCCTAGCCGGCCTTGCGCGATTTCAAATCCGCGCCCCTCGCCAAGCAGCATGTTTTCCTTCGGCACCCGGACGTTTTCGAGAACGACCTCCATATGGCCATGCGGCGCATCGTCATAACCAAACACGGGCAAATGCCGCTCGATGCGAACGCCTTTCGTGTCGGCCGGCACCAGGATCATCGACTGCTGCACGTGCTTTTCCGCGCGCTTGTCGGTCTTGCCCATCACGATATAGATCTTGCAACGCGGATCGCCCGCGCCGGACGACCACCATTTGCGGCCGTTGATGACATAATCGTCGCCGTCGCGGCGAATGTCCGTTTCAATGTTCGTGGCGTCGGAAGATGCGACCGCCGGTTCGGTCATCAGAAAGGCGGAGCGGATTTTCCCGTCGAGCAGCGGCGCCAGCCATTCTTCCTGCTGCGCGGGCGTGCCGTATTTCATCAGCACTTCCATATTGCCGGTGTCGGGCGCGGCGCAATTGAAAACCTCCGGCGCGATGTGACAGCGCCCGGTCAGTTCCGCGATCGGCGCATAGTCGGCGTTCGAAAGACCGGGCCCGAATTTCGGGTTGGGATGGAACATGTTCCAGAGCCCTTCGGCTTTCGCCTTTTCTTTCAGTTCCTCGATGATCGGCGGAACTTTCCACCGCCCCTCGCCGGGCCCAAATGCCTGATGCTGGCGCTCATAGATTTCGTTGCCCTCATAGACGTGCTTTTCCATGAAGTCGGAAACGCGGGCGATATAGTCCTTGCAACGCGGCGAATAGGCGAAATCCATGGCGCTCACTCCTTTTTCGGCGCACATGATAGCGATCCGCAGCCGTCTTGAAAGAACGGCTTACAGCGGAGCAAGGCCGAGCCGGCGCGGCGACAGCGCCAGATCGCCGGACGGAGCGTGAAATGCCTTTGGACGCGACGACGATCATCGGGAACGCTTTCGCCGATTTGATCGGCGCTTCCGGGCGCGGGACGCTCGTCATCGGCCTTTCCGGCGCGCAAGGGTCGGGAAAATCAACGATCGCCGATGCGCTCGACCGGCAATTCCGCGATCAGGGCCTGCGCGCGGCGAAAATGTCGCTGGACGATTTTTATCTGACGAAAACCGAGCGCCGGCGCCTCGCGAGGGAGGTTCATCCCCTGTTCGAAACGCGCGGCGCGCCCGGAACGCACGACATCGCCCGCGCGCTTCAGGCGCTCGATGCGATCCGTGCGGGCGAGCCGACGCGCACGCCGTCATTCGACAAGGGCGCCGACGACCGGCGCCCCCCTATCGAGGACAAGATTCTGCCGGCGTCGCTTGATGTCGTCATATTCGAGGGCTGGTGCCTTGGCGCAACGCCGGCGCCGGACGCCGACTTCGCAGTCGCCATAAACGCACTCGAACAATCGCGCGATCCCGATCGTCGATGGCGACGCGCGGTGAACGCGGCGCTCGCCGGCGATTATCAGACGCTTTTCGCCCGTATCGACAAGCTCGTTTTCCTCCGCGCGCCGTCATTCGATGCAGTGCATGGCTGGCGGCTGCAGCAGGAACGCGCGCTCGCTCGCAAAAACGCCGACGCGCCCGCGCTCATGGATGCGGATGAAATCGGCGTCTTCATCCAGCATTATGAACGCATCACGCGGTCGATGCTGCGCACGCTTCCCGCATGCGCAGACCTGACCGTCAATCTCGACGATGAACGCCGGGTCATCGACTTTACGAAACGCTAGAGCGGGAGTTGGCGGGAAGCCAGGTTTTCATCCACTCCTTCGCGACCCTTTCAGCATCGTCCAGCGCACCGGCGTCGATCGCAGAAAAGATTGCGAATTCCGCTTCTGCGATTGATGCCCGGATGACTGAACGAAAGGCCTCATCCGCCTTCGCCCGATGCAGCGTCTGCGCCCCTTGCGCAAATAATGCGGGCGGGAAAGACGTTTCGATCGATCGGTCAAAAAACGCCGGCTTGAATAGTGACACGCAGGGCTGCGGCGTTCCGGTGAACGCGATAGCAGGCGTCACCCCCGACGCAAGTCGCACAATCATCGAGGCGGTCGAAGCGTGCGGACGAAGCGGCCCGGAAGCGTGCATGCAGACATCGCGATTGGATCCTTTCGAGAATCCGTCGCCTGAAGCGTGTGTGCGCAATTGTTCGGCAAGCCTCGCGAATGAAACCGGCGCGGCAACGCTTGCCGCGAATTCGAAAGTCGACGCGCGGCGCGCCGCTGCGGATGCGAGGCGCGGCATCGCAAACGCTTCATGCGCCGCCTTGAAGTCGACGTCCGGCGCCGAAGCGCGATCATGGTCTTTTCCGAGCGTATAGGCGTTCGAGATCGACCAGCCGTCTTCGACGCGCTTCACCGCCCAGTCGCGTCCGGCGGTTTCGAGAACGAAAATCGCATCGGCGTCAGCGACCAGAAACGAATTATCGTAACGAAACCCTTTGTCGCGATGACCGGCCGGCCCGCCCTGACCGTAACGCGCCAGCAAATCGATTATAACGTCGACGGCTTCACCCGCATTCGATGCGCGCTCAAGTCCCAGCCGAACGAGATCCATGCCGAGAAGCGCCTCGCCCTTTTTCATCACCGAGGTTGAAAAGACCGCTTCATTGCCGATAGCGACGCCCGCATCATTGACGCCCATTTCAGCGCCCCACATCCATTGCGGGCGGGAGAGCAAAATCGCGCGCCGGACCGGAACCTGCTCGATATCGACATAGGTGCAGCGAAGCGTCCTTGCGCCGTCGCCGCGCACCGCGGGATGATGCTCGATGAGTTGCTGTTCATCGGGCTCGCGATCTGAATTCTTCGCGAACCAGACCGCCCCGTCACGCCTCAACGCAAAGGTGTCACACATCGCCGTTGCGAAGCGTCATCGCCAGCGTGCGGAAAAACATCTCGCACCGGCCGGCGGCCTGCGCAAAGTCGCGTTCCTGACGGCTTCCTTTCGCGCGCATCATGGCGATGATCTTCCGCTTTTCCGCTTCCGGCCAATTCTGGACATCTTTCACCGACATCACAATCGGCGCGAGACGATTAAAGGCGGCGCGCTCGTCGCGCGTCCAGCTTTTCAGGTCCGAAGCGCTAAGGGCCGCGGCGGCCTCCTGCGCGATCTGCGCCTCGGCGACGACCCGCGCAAGGTGAGGCGCCTTCGCCAGCGTTCGCGAGGCGGCGCGGCTCGCTTTCACCAGAAGCGATTCCTCAAGCGCGTCGCGCGCGTCAAAGCCCGGCAATTCAAGGATAAGATCGCCTTTTGCCAGCGTGCGCAGCACCGCGCGTTCGCTCGGGCCGGCGCCCGGACGCGAAAGGCGCTTTCCCTCCCTCGCCGCAAGTTTGCGTTGCGCCTCGTGATCGGGCCGAAATCCGAGACGATAATAAAACCAGTAAGCGCCGGAATTGATCGCCTCCGAATTGCCTTCGCCAAACTGATACCCGTTCACCACGAAACGCGTCACGCCGTAGACCGAATGAAACGCGCGCAGCATTTCAACCCAGAGATAGGCCGCTTCGCTTCCACGGAACGGGTCGAAAATATTGATGCCGGTATTCGCCTGCCGATAGAACGGCGTCACCCCGCCATAACCGACTGGAACGCCATTCGAAACGAGCAGATAGCCGGTGTTCGTTTCAAGATTAAGCCGATGCGACGGCGCAACGCCGAAAATGGCGAGCGACGCCCCTTCGCCGAGATCGCACCAGTGAACCTCATCCGGATTGGGATAGGACGTCGGCAACACTTCGCGGCATCGTGCGCCAAGCGCAGTTTGCGCGAGCTCGATAAGCTGTCGCGCGCGGGCGCGCGGCAAGATTTCAGGGCGCATGGGTTCGAGAATGCGCTGCGCGACATCGCCGGGCGGGCGGCGCATACTCTTGCGAAACACGACCGGCGCAGACGGCAGAACATTTCGCGTCGTCGACCAGCGCGAGGACGCAAGACTCCAGGCAAGCGGCGCTTCCGCCTCCGCCCAGAGCGCGTCAGCATTTTTTTCCTTCAGCGATGTAAGCGCGCCGACAATCCAGTCGAGATCGCTCGCTGACGATGCGCAACGCGCCGTCCGGAAGACCTCGCGCGTCGAGATTTCTCCGCTCTCGGCGGCTTCAAGTTCTGCGGGACGCAACACGGCCGAGAGCGCGCGATCCATCTGCGCGGGGTTATCGTAACGGCGCCAGTCGATCTCGGCGGCGCCAGTCGCGCGGCGCGTCAGCCATCGCGCCATCGGAAAGGGAAAGACATGGCGCGTCACTGTTCCGGCGATTCCCGTATCGTGCAATCGCTGGCGTTCAGCGCGCGAGAGCGCCGCGACCCAAGCCGGCGCAAGGCGGAGGACTTTTTTCACAAGGCGCAACGTCGCCGCTTCGCCCGGAAATGCGCGCAGGAAAAGCAGGTCTTCATGCGCATGGCGGAGCGCGTGGGCGGTCCGCGGCGGATCGGCTGACATCAGGGTCAAAAGCCGTCGCTTTTCAGCCTCCGCCTCAGCGCCGAATTGATTGCGCACGCGTCGCATTTCGCGCGCTACGCTCGCCTTGCCGCCAGACCCTTTCGCCATCGGCCGCTCCGCTGCTCCCGACCGGCATTGCTGCCCTTTTTTCGACGAAGCGGCTTGAGGCAAATCAATTGCGACGCGGGGCGGGGGGCCAAGTCCCCTCGCCAATTTCCCCCGCCAATTTCCCCTTTCTGGCGTTTTCCGCTACGCTGGCGCGGGGACTTTGAGGGGTCATGGACGAAGCGAAGACATCCTTCGGCGATGATGTGCGGGCGCCTGAAAACGCCGCAGCGCCTGAACGCAAGCGGCGCGCGTTCTCCCTCGATCAATTTTTCTTCGGCGCAAAAAGCCGTCCCGCGCCGACGCCGCGCTTCAACGGCGACGCGCTCGCCGCGCTCTATTCAACGCACCATCATCATGACGACGTCTCTTTCGGCTTCCTGTTGCGCCAGAGCGCGGCGGCGATCGAAAGAGGCCGCATTCTTATCGCATCGCGCGGGGCTGAAATCGCAGCGGCGATCTCGCGCGCCGGATCGGCCGAAGCGCGCCTCGCCGCCTGGGGCGCCCGGCTGCTCATCGCGCTTTTCTGGGTTTTCATCGGCGTCGTGCTGACGCGCGAGGCATCATCCGGATTTTCAACGCGCGGGCTCGACCCTGGCGCGGCGGCGATGCTCGCGCGCATTTTCGTCGGCGTCGGCGTTCTCGGCGCAGCAGTCGCGATGGTCGGCGGCTTTCTCGCCCGCGCGGGCGAGGCGGGCCTTTTCGCCGACGCCCATGGGTTCGGCGCGGAAGCCGGCGCGATCGTGCGCGAATTCGGCGAGGCGACGGCAGATATCCGCGCGCGCATCGCGGACGAATCAAAAGCGGCAGCGGCGACGGATCTCTCCCGTCTTCACCTCGTCGCTGTCGAGGCCGCCGCCTTTCTTGAGGGCGTTTCCTTTCTCGCCGAGCCCGATCACGCAAGGGCTGCGGAGAGATTCCGCGCCTTTCTCGATTCCAAAGCGCCTCCCGCTTTTTCGGCGAGCGCGGCGCTCGCGCTGATGCTGGCCGGGCTCGCCGCTCTTATCGGCGGCGTCCTTCTGTCGGGCGCGGGCGCCGGGCTGCCTGTTTGGGCGGTCGTCGCGCTGCCGGGTTTCGCTCTTCTTTATGCGGCGCTCGGTCTCGTCTTCTCGGCCGCGGGCGTCGGCGCGGGCGGCGGCGCGTCGGCGCGGGCGCGCGATGAGGCGCTGACCCGCCTCCGGAAAGCCTATGTCGCGGCCGGCGCGCCGCGGGCCGACGACATCATCGAGGATGTCGAAGCGGCCCTCGCCGCCTTTCGCCGGCGAATCGGCGATGACGATCGCCGCCTTTCACCGGGCGCCGGGAGCGACTGGCGGGCGCCGGAAACAGGCCCGCGAGGGGACGATGCGGGGCCGCGATTCGTGGCCCAGACCTTCGAAGCGGCGCCCCCCGTGTTTCGGACCGAAAGGCAAGGGCCCTTGCGGAAAAATTTTTTTTCCGGCGGACGCAGAAATGCGGAACCGAAACAATCGCCGGGCGCGCCAGATGCGCCGCCATGGCTTAAGAATTGAGGCGCGCCTGTTGCGCCTCATTAAGACTCCTTTAACTAAAAAATCCTGACCTGTTGGTAACTTCATATTGACGCTCGCCGAGGCCTCCATCACTATATGTTGTGTCGACGGCGGCAACGGCCCCACCAGCGGATTGGGCGGGCGGAAAGGCCTCCGGCGGCTCCGCGAATAGCGGATTTCTTGCGGAAAATACGCGCGACGCCACAGCCGGCGCGCCCCATTGGGGCAACCCGGCGAAGCAAACGCGCGCCCCCGACGCCGGAAGCGGCCGGGGACCTGACGGAGAGGGACAGGGGCGATGTCTGCAGCGGCTGAATCGGCGAAAATCCATGAAACCAAGGCGCCGGCGACGGCGGAACCGCGCCGGCCCGAGCTGCGCCTCGTCAAGGACATCGTCCTCGACCCGTCGCGCGACGCGCTGCTGACCGAGTTCGGCAAGAAGACGCTCGACGACCGCTACCTGCTTGAGGGCGAGACCTATCAGGACATGTTCGCCCGCGTCGCGCGGACCTATGGCGATGACGCCGAGCACGCGCAGCGCATCTACGACTACATCTCAAAGCTCTGGTTCATGCCGGCGACGCCGGTCCTCTCGAATGGCGGCGCGGCGCGCGGCCTGCCGATCTCCTGCTTCCTGAACGCGGTCGGCGATTCGCTCGACGACATTGTCGGCGTGTGGAACGAGAATGTCGCGCTCGCCTCGAACGGCGGCGGCATCGGCACCTATTGGGGCGGCGTGCGCTCGATCGGCGAGAAGGTGAAGGGCTCGGGCGCGACCTCCGGCATCATCCCGTTCATCCGCGTCATGGATTCCTTGACGCTCGCGATCAGCCAGGGCTCGCTCCGCCGCGGCTCGGCCGCCTGCTATCTCGACATCCACCATCCGGAAATCGAGGAATTCCTCGAGATCAGGAAGCCGTCCGGCGACTTCAACCGCAAGTCGCTCAATCTCCATCACGGCCTCAACATCACCGACGAGTTCATGACCGCGGTGATGAACGACGAGGAATTCGGCCTCAAATCGCCGAAGACCGGCCAGGTCCTCAAAACCGTCAGCGCCCGGAAATTGTGGCAGAAGATCCTTGAAGTGCGCCTCGCGACGGGCGAGCCCTATCTCGTCTTTTCCGACACGGTCAATCGCTCGATGCCCAAGCACCAGAAGGAGCTGGGGCTGAAGGTCTCGACGTCGAACCTCTGCTCGGAGATCATGCTGCACACCGGCAAGGATCACCTCGGCGAGGATCGAACGGCCGTCTGCTGCCTTTCCTCGATCAACGCGGAAAAATATTTCGAGTGGAAAGACGAGGAGCGCTTCATCGAGGATGTGATGCGCTTCCTCGACAATGTGCTCGAAGACTTCATCACGCGCGCGCCCGCCTCGATGGCGAAGGCGGTCTATTCCGCGAAGCGCGAGCGCTCGGTCGGCCTCGGCCTCATGGGCTTTCACTCCTTCCTGCAGTCGATGGGCGTGCCGTTTGAAAGCGCGATGGCGAAATCGTGGAACGTCCGCCTGTTCAAGCATATCCGCATGGGCGCGGACGCGGCCTCCGTCGCGCTCGCGGAAGAACGCGGCCCCTGCCCGGACGCGGAAGAGCGCGGCGTGAAACAGCGCTTTTCGCACAAGCTCGCGATCGCGCCGACCGCCTCGATCTCGATCATCTGCGGCGGCTGCAGCCCCTGCATCGAGCCGATCCCGGCCAACGTCTATGTGCACAAGACGCTTTCGGGCTCCTTCACGGTGAAGAACGTCGCGCTGCAGGCGATCCTCGCTGAGAAAGGTTTCGACACGGACGACACCTGGGCGTCGATCATCGAGCATGAAGGCTCCGTCCAGCATCTCGATTGCCTCAGCGATCTGGAGAAGGACACTTTCAAGACCGCCTTCGAGATCGACCAGCGCTGGGTCGTCGAGCTCGCCGCCGACCGATCGCCCTTCATCTGCCAGGGCCAGTCGGTGAACGTCTTCCTGCCGGGCGATATCGATAAATGGGACCTTCACATGCTGCACTGGACGGCGTGGGAGAAGGGCGTGAAGTCGCTCTATTACTGCCGCTCGAAATCGGTGCAGCGCGCGGGCTTCGCCAACGGCAAGAAAGCCGCCGCGAATGACGACGCGTCAGAACCCGGCGCCGAAAACATCGGCGAGATGATGCAGCGCGCGGCGCGCACGGATTATGATGAGTGTTTAGCTTGTCAGTGAGGGTAACGTTTGAACGCTCAAACTAGCTTTCCCTCAGATATCCACGCAACAGACCGTCGTCGATTTATTGATGACTGGCAAGCGCATGTCTTACCAAAGCTCCAAGAGAGACAATTTTGGGATGACAAAGCAATCTCCTTCGCAACAAGCGCAACGAATCTTTTAGGCGTCGTAAACGGCGGCGCCTTAGTAGCGATACCATCCTTCGCGGCCTTTTCAGGAACGGCTGATTCACAATCTTTGTTAGGCCCAGCGACAGTATTCATCATTGGACTAGTCTGTACGCTCGGCGCAAATATGAGCGGATTTTTCGCTTGTGCGCGACGCTCAGAATCGATGGCTCACTGGGCCGACCACACAACAAGAGTCATATTGGAATTAATCTCACTTAAGGAAGCCGGCGCGCTGGTTAGCAGTCCAGCTCAAATCTCGCCGCTTCAATCCTCCGCCACCGAACAGAAGTATGATCATTTTCTAAGATTTCGCAGCCAAGGTATTCTGTTCATGTTTCTAGCGTTATCCGCTTTTATTTTCGGCGTAATTTGGAGCATACTATCGCTAACCTAAGCCCACTCGATTGATAGTTTTGATGGTGCCGCAAATTGCGAAATCATCGCCATACGAAACGGCGCTCTCAGTGCGGCGCTGGTCTAGGATCGGGTGACGCGTCGCGGCGCCCTCGCCACGGGAGATCCCGTGTCTGCGCCGCGACATTCCATGTCGCAGCGCGCACGGGATGACGCCAGCGGATAGGTAGAATCATGGTCGTCATCCCGGATGCGGCGCAGCACGCAGTGATGCGACGCTAGTCCGGGATCGGGCGAGGCGTCGCGGCGCCCTGCCCGCGGGCGATCCCGGATCTGTGCGGCAGCATTTCATGCTGCGGCGCGTCCGGGATGACGCGAGCGTTTCAGCCGTCTAGAATCGCGCGATGGGGGGATGGGTCTACATCATGACCGACAGGCCGCGCGGCGTTCTTTATGTCGGCGTCGCAGCCGATCTCGGCGCCCGCGTCTATCAGCACAGACAAGGCATCGGTTCCGCCTTCTGCAAACGATACGGCCTTAAGACGCTTGTCTGGAACGCGCGTCATGAACGGATTGAAGAGGCGATCGACCATGAGAAGCGCCTGAAGAAATGGCGGCGCGACTGGAAGATCAGGCTTGTTGAAGAAATGAACCCTGACTGGGGCGATCTTTACGAGACGCTAAATCTCTAGCCGCGGGTGATCCCGTGTCTGCATTGCGTCATTGCATGCCGCAAAGCGCACGGGATGACGATCTTGTTTCGCCGTCATCCCGGATGCGGCGCAGCACGCAGTGATGCGACGCTGGTCCGGGATCGGGTGCGATTGGCGCAGCGCCCTTGCGCCAACAGATCCCGTGTCTGCGTTGCGTCATTGCATGCCGCAACGCGCACGGGATGACGTCCGCATTGCGCCGTTCAACGCCGCGCGCTTGACAATCCTCCCTGCCCCAACTATTTCCGCGCTCCCTGAATTGGAGGACGTCATGAGAAAAACCTGTTTTCTCGCACCTCCTTGCGCCGAGGCCCTGCGCCTGACGGCGTAAGGACGCGCCCGGCGACGACGCGCTGATAAGCGCGGACCGTTTCCGTCATCGCTGAATGTTTGAACTCGCCGCCGGCGCAGCGCGCTTTTTCGCGCGCGCATGTCGCATGCGTCGCACAGGAACGCGCTCTTTCAAAAGCGCGAAGGAGGCCGTCATGGCCGCGCAATTCTATGTCCGTTTCGTTTCACGGCGGCCGATCGCGCATGCGCGCGCCGATTACGGCATTTTCGGCCCGGCCTATGCGGCCTCGCGCGATCAGCGTCTGCCCGACTGGCTGCGCGGCGCGATCCGCGAAGAGCTCGACTGGTATGAGGCAAACCTCGACGTGCCGGCGCGCTTCGGCGTTGTCACGCGGCGTTCGCGCCGACCGTCGGCGGGCGTTTGCTGGTTCCGCCCTGAGGCGCAGGCGCAGATCGCGCACGCCTATCGGCTGCGCGCGCTGCTCGATATCGCAGGGGCGCCGATCGCGGTCGTAACGACGAACGCGCCGGGCGACATCGTCTGGCGCGATGAAAACCAGATCGTCGCCATTCCGCGCCGCGACAACCCGGTGCGGTTCCTGATGTGACGGCTTCCCCTTCCGCTTCGTCGGAAGGGGAAGAAACAGCGCGAGAAGAAAGGCGCCCGGATGCGGATTATCGCCGTTCGATTTTTCTGCATTTTCGGCCTTTCATGCGGGGCGCAGCGCCGAAAGGCGCCACCATCGTATCCCAATGGCGGCGCCTGATGACGGCGCGCGCATGAAGGCGACCTTCAGAACCGACCAGCCGCGCCGGTCGCTTCGCCGATTCCACAATGTCAAAGAGCCGCCGACGCATCACGCGCCGGCCGAACTTTCGACATGGGATGACGCGGCGGCCTTTCAAGCCGCTGAAAAGGCGTATTTCATTTTGAGAATTCGCCGAACCGGCGAATGCGAACGCCAATCCTATTTTTTCTTGTTCGTTTTCGGCTTCTTCGGCTTTTGCGGTTTGCCGGGCTTTCCCGCAGGCGGCTCGCCAGCCCCGGGATTAGAAGCCCCGGGATCTGATGCGCCAGGGTCTGATGGGCCGGGCGCAGGATCGGATGGCGCAGAGTTGGGCGACGGATCCGGCGACGGGCTTGGCGCCGCGGGATCGCCGCTGTTATCGGGCGGCGGCGCGCCTTCCGGCGCCGTTCCATCGCCAAGCGCGCTCGCCGCATCCGACAAAGCGCCGCTCACCTCCTTTCCCGACGAGGCGACGCCGAGAACGATCAGCGAGGCGATGAGCGCGACGAGCAGCGCATATTCAAGCGCCGTTCCGCCGCTGCGGTCGGCCGCGAAGCCCTTTCTTTTTCCGTATACGGGTTTTCCTTTTTCGGCGCCGGCGCGTTCGGCCGACGGATTTTTCTCTCGCACGGTTCCCCCGCAATTCTTTCTGAAACGGATTTCAACGCCGATCGCGCAATCGCGCTTCCAGCGACGCTCGACGGCGCATTTCAACCGCAGCGCCGGAATGAAAACGAAAAACTGCGGCGGCAGCGCCGCCTCCTGATGCAGCGCGATGCGCATGCCGGCGCCGTGAAAATCCTCGATCATGCAGTCGATCTTTTCGCCGCCGCCAAGCTCGATGACGCCGACATGATTGACGCCGACGCGCTTCATCTTGCGCAGATAGCCGGGCCCGGAGAGGTCTTTCGCGGCGCGCCCGACGATGCGGCCTATTCTGGCGCTGAGCTTTTCCTCGGCCTCGCGCGCGTCCGCCTCGGCTTGCGCCCGCGCATCCTTCCCGGCTCGGGGCGCAAAGCCGCGCGGGCCTGTCAGACTTCGCATATCGGTAGTCCATCAATCACAATAGACAACCATAGGTTGTTATTGTTATGATTTTCCTAACGATCGCGGCCGTTCGCCCTTGGGGGCCGTGCGCCTATTTCAGCCAGGCGGAAAGATCGCGGCCGATCATCGGCCCGAGCGCGGCGATATCGTCGCCAAGCGCGGCGCGAAGGCGCGCGCGCGCGGCGGGCGGGCATTCGTCGCGCTTCACGTTCCAGTTCGAAATCGCATCGCGAATGCGCCGGCGCACTTCAAAGGGAAGAACGGCGCCGAGAATTTTCGACGCGGCGTTCGGCTTCATGACAAGGTCCTGAAGCGCGGCGTTCTTCGGCACGCCGCCGGCGTTCGGCCGGTAGTCGATATCGGGCGCGAAATTTTCATCGACGCCGATAAACGCGAACAGGTCCTTCAGAAGCCGCGCCGGATCGCTTTCAAGATCTTCATAGAGATAGATGCGGATGTTCTCGCGCGGGAAGGCGTCGAAATAAGGTTTTAATTGCTCGGCGTAACGGGGAAAGCGCGCATAGTGAAACATCGGCTGCCAGCGCGCCTCGACGCGCTCCTGTTCCGCATCGAGCGCGGCGGAAAAATCCGCATGCGGTTCAAGCATCTGCCGGCGCGCATAGAGATAATGCGAATAGGCCTGGTCGACCGGGTTCCTCAGGATCGCGATCAGCTTGACGTCCGGCAGGCGGCGGCGGATCCGTTCCGCGGTTCCCTTTTCATAGAGATAGAGCGGCGAGGCCTCGCCGCGCGCTTTCGCCTCGCCCGCCTTCGAAAAAAGCGCGGCGTAGTCTTCAAAGCGCGTCACCGAATTATTGACGTAATCGGCGCCCGGTCCCGCGCAATCCATCGCCCGCCCCTCATAGGCGAAGAAATTCGTTTCCTTGAGCGGGCTCATGAAAACGTCCGGGTGCTGGCGCAGATAGGTGTAAAGCCCCGTCGTGCCGGAGCGCGACGCGCCGAAAATGATGAAAGTCGGCAGGCTTGTCATCGTTGCTGCGGCACCTGTGTCCATGCGCGAGAGGGTCAGGCCTTGCGCTTTTCGGCGATGACGTCCGCGATGATGCGCTCAAGCGACAGGCGCGGGCGGAAGCCGGTGAATTTTTCAAGCTTTTTGACCGACGGGCGCCGGCGCTGCATGTCTTCAAAGCCTTCCGGATATACATCCGTATAGGGAATTTTCCGGATTTCCGATGACGATCCCGTCATTTCCCTGATCTTTTCGGCGAGACCGAGGATCGTCACCTCCTCGTCATTGCCGACATTGAAGACCTCGCCCTTCGCTTCCGCGGTCGCCGAAAGCCGCACGACCGCCTCGACGACGTCGGCGACATGCCCGAAGGAGCGCGACTGTTCGCCCGACCCGTGCACCATGATCGGCGCGCCTTTGAGCGCGCAGTCGACAAAGCTCGGCAGCACCATGCCGTAGCGTCCCGTCTGACGCGGCCCGGTCGTGTTGAAGAAACGCACGATCACGCCGTCGAGCCCCGATCCGCGCACATAAGCGAGCGTCAGATGCTCATCGAGCATTTTCGCGCAGGCGTAAGACCAGCGATGGTTCGCCGTCGCGCCCATGACGAGATCGTCCTCCTCGCTGAATGGCAGCTTCGTCGCCTTGCCGTAGACCTCCGACGTCGAGGCGATGAGGACGCGCTTTTTGCGCTTGTCCGCCGATTCAAGCACATGTTCCGTGCCCGTCACATTCGTCAGCAGCGAGCGTTTGGGCTCTTCCATGATCAGCCGCACGCCGACCGCCGCGGCGAGATGGATGATCAAGTCGCAATCGGCGGCCATGCGGTCGACAAGGCCGGCGTCGAGAATGTCGCCGACGGTGACGCTCAGCTTCGGATTGGCCGCGATCGCGCTGAGATTGTCGGGGCTTCCCGTCGACATGTCGTCGAGGACCGCGACGTACGCGCCGTCGGCGATCAGCCTTTCGGCGAGATGGGACCCGATAAAACCGGCGCCGCCGGTGATGAGATAACGCATGTCAGCGCCCTTCCAGTTTCTTCAACAACGCCGCGTCGCCGCGCCGCGCGGCGGCCTTTCGCAGCTCTTCAAAATACTGCCCGATGACGGCGTCCTCACTCCAGAACTTTTCAAAGCCGCGCCGCGCATTCGCCGACAATTCCGCGCGCCGCGCCGGATTTCCGGCGATCCGGCCGAGCGCGTCTTCAAGCTCGGCGCCCGTTTCGAACATCAGCCCGCCGCCCGCCGCATCGATGATTTCCGGAAACGGCCCGAGGCGACGCGCGATCACCGGCGTTCCCTGCCGGAACGCCTCGATGATAATGATGCCGAACGTCTCATAGCAGATCGACGGCACGATGAGCGCTTCGGCGTGTTCGTAATATTGCGCGATATCGTCCGGCGCGAGGCGGCCGGTGAATTTGACGCGCGGATTGTCTTTCGCGAGCGCTTTCAGCTCGTTTTCATAATCGCCCGCGCCGACGACGATGAGATCGGCGCCGTCGAAGCGCTCGAACGAAGGAAAGACATCCTGCAGCCCTTTGATTTTCTCAAGGCGGCCGACAAACAGGAAATAGGGACGCTCCTGCGGGCGCGGCGTTTTCTTCGTCGCCGCCGGCGCATCAGGCAGGAAGTAGGGAATGACCGACATCGGATGGCGGAAGCCGAATTCCGCGTGCTTGTCGCGGCTGAACGCGCTCTTGGCGATGAAGAGGTCGATTTCACAGAGCCCCGCTTCGAACCCGCCGGTCATGCGCCAGAGCTGCGGCGGGCGTCGATAGGAAAGGATGCAGGACAGGCAGCGCTTCTCGTCGCACCGCTCGCGCCCATAGCGCCAGAGCACATGCGTCGGACAGACGAGCCAGTGCTCATGCGCTTCATAGACTTTCAGCGCGTCGCCCATTTTGAGGACCGCCGGCGCGCCGACCAGCGAAGCGTTGTTGTGCCAGATGACGTCGAACGCCGTTTCTTCAAGCGTCCGTCCGATCGCGCGCTCATGCAGCGCCGGCCGGCCGAGCTGATGGGTGAGCAGGGTCGACAGAAAGGGCGATCCGCTTTCGAGACGCACGACGCGGATATTATCCTCAGACGGCGCGGGCGCGGCGGGTTCGGGTCCTTTCAGCACGCGGAACGCATCCACATTGTGAACCACCGTCACGTCGCAATCGCGACGCGCCAGCGCCTTCACGAGCCGCTCAATGCCGATCGCGTCGCCGCCGAAATGATAGGGCGGGTAGAAAGTGGTGAAAAAGGCGAGCTTTAAAGGGTCCATCATCGATCCGTCGGCGCTTTCCGCCGGCAAGCTTCGTGCCGGAGGGGCGCTTTCTCCTCTAAAGCGCAATTCGCAACGCGCGGACAGATCGTCTCATCGTCCGATGAAAATAGTTAACGTCGGCGCGTCCGGCGCCGGCTTTGCTCGGCGCGCGTGTCTCGCTAATGCTGGCGGGGAACTTCTTGGAGGGCGCACGCGACATGGAAGGGCGGATCGCCGCCGGGGCGGCGTGGACTGTCGCCTCGAACTGGATTGAACAGGCGGTCGCTTTCGCGGTTTACGTCGCGATCGCCCGGTTCATCGGCGCGGACGCGTTCGGCGTCGCCGCGATGGCGCTCGCTTTCGTCATGCTCGGCGAAGTCTTGTTGCGCGACACGCTCGCCGAAGGCCTCATCAGCAATGATGACAGCGATGACCGGGCGGTGCGAAAGCATGAGGAATCGGCGTTCTGGGCGCTTGTTCTTTTCGCCGCCGCGATCATCGCCATCCTTGTCGCCGGCGCGCCGGTCATTGCGCGCCTTTTTGACGATGCGCGCGTCGCGCCGATCATGCAGACCCTGGCGCCGACCTGCCTTTTCGTCGCGATCTCCGGCGTGCCGACCGCGAAACTGAGACGGGACATGGCTTTTCGCACCCTTGCGATCCGCGCGATCGCGGGCGTCATCGGCGGCGGCCTCGTCGGCGTCGTCATGGCGGCGAACGGCATGGGCGCATGGAGCCTTGTCGGCCAGCGCCTGACGCTCGTCAGCGTCAACGCGCTGCTCGCCATGACGGGCGCGCGCTGGTTTCCGCGTTCGGCGCCGTGGACCGCCGATTTCTCTCTGCTGCGCGGCCTCGGCCCGAAAGTCGTGATGCTGCGCTCCCTGACGATCATCATCACGCAGACGCCCGTCATCGCGCTCGGCGTCGCGGCCGGCTCATCCGCCGTCGCCATGTATTCTTTCGCGGCGCGGCTCGTTGAAATCACGCTCTTCCTCATCGTCGCGCCGATCAAACGCGTCGTGCAGCCGGCCGCCGCCGCCATGAAACGCCTCGGCGGCGACACGCGGCGCTTCTTCGCCGACATGACGGAGCTGACCGCGCTCGCCGCCTTTGCGGCGTTCGCCGGCCTTGCCTTCATCGGCGAGGAATTTGTCGGCCTCTTGATGGGCGATGAATGGCGGCTCGCCGGCGCGATCATTGCGCCCTTATGCGCGGCGGGCGCGCTGACAGCGCTCACCGAAATCCAGGAAGGCTATCTTCTGGCGCTCGACAAGCCGTCGCGCTTCCTGCGGGCGACCTTCGCCGAGGCGTTGATCGGCGTCGCGCTGGTCGCGCTTGCAAGCGCTTACGGCCCAATCGCCGTCGGCGCAGCGGTCGCGCTGCGCGCCGCCGCCATGGCGCCGATCAGAACCGCCGCGACGTTGAGCGCGGAGAATATCGGCGCGACGCGCTACCTCAGCGCGTTGACCGGGCCGCTTCTCGCAACGGGCGCGATGGCCGGTGTGCTGGCGCTCTGGCGCGCCTTCGCCGGAGATCGGCTTTCCGCGCTCGCCTATCTTCCCGCGACAGTTTTGATTGGCGCCGCATCGTTCCTCGCCGCGGCGGCGATCGTCACCCCGTCGACCGTCAAACGGATGCGCATTTACGCCAGCGGGACGGCGCGCGGCGCGGCGACTGAAAGATCAGTCGCCGATTCTTAAAGCACGCCTTTTCGCGCTAGAGCGGACGCTGCGCGCGAACCGCGACGATCAATTCATATTTGGGATCGCAATAAGCAAGCTCTTCCGGCTCGACCTCGCTGGCGGCGAGGCCGTGCAGCGAGCCGATCACCGTAAAGATATTGCCATAGGTGCGGATATCGAGATTTTCGCCAGGGAAAACCTCTTCAAAGAGGCGACGCATCGACTGGCTGGTGAAGTGCCAGTATTCGCCCCAGTCATCGACGCCCTCGCGCCGGGCGATCGGGCTGATGCCGTGCGACGTCGCCAAAAGGACGCCGCCCGGTTTCAAGGCGTCATGCAGCGTCCGGATCGCCGGGCGAATGTCGTAGATCATCTGCAGCGTCTGGGTGACGATCATGCAGTCGAAGGCGTTTGTCGGGATCGTTTCCGGGCGCGTGAAATCGCCGACGATCGTCGCGTCGGGATTGCCGGGCACATAATGAAGAACGTCCGCCTGCGTGACGTTGCTTCCGCCGAAACGATTGATGTAAGTCGCATCGCCGAGTTCGAGCGCCCTGCCCTTCACATCGGCGGCGCAATCCTGAAGGAAGCTCTCGATATAATGGCGTTCGATGGAAACGAGATCGCGGTCCTTGCCGAAAATCGGGCTGATCGGATCGAGACGGCGCAGCGATCCGAAATCGACCGTGCCGACCGGCACCGATTGCAGCTTCAGCTTTCGCTGCAGGCTGCGCAGCTGCAACCTGACCTTCAACGGCAGGATCGCGGTCGCCGCGTCGCGGACGGTCTGGCCTATTGCGGCGCGGATGGGCATAAGCGCGAAAGTCTCCCGAATTCAACGCCGTAGGCTATGTTGACAAGAACCGTTATCCTGCAACTAAAAAGTTAAGGAATGCTCGTATCATGCTTAACGAGTGCCGGCGTCAAGCCGGTGATCGGCCGAGCGGGACGGCACGAAAGATGCAGATTCTCCGACGAAAACCCCGGAATTGCGCGCTGGCGCGCCGGGCGCAAATGTGGAAACCGGTTTTGCGCGCAAACGCGCGCGGGAATAATCAGTCGATCATCGGGCGCATGGAACGGAAAAAATGAATACCACGCTGGCGCAAGGCGGCGCTTGCCATAATCGCACCATCGCCGTCATCGGCCTTGGCTATGTCGGCCTGTCGCTCGCCGTCAGTCTGTCACGCACCGGCGCGAAGACGATCGGTTTCGACATCGACCCGCATCGCATCGCCGAGCTCAAAACCGGCTTTGACCGCCGGCGCGAAGTCGAGCCGGAGGAAATGACGGAAGCGGACGTTTTCTACACGTCGGAACTCGCCGATCTGAAACAGGCGGACTTCTTCATCGTCGCCGTGCCGACGCCGATCGACGAAGCGCGACGGCCGAACCTGCGCCCGCTCGTCAATTCATCCGAGGCGGTCGGCGCCGCGCTCAGCCGCGGCGCAATCGTCGTCTACGAATCGACCGTCTATCCGGGCGTGACGGAAGAAACCTGCCTTCCGGTTCTTGAGCGCGCTTCGGGCGTCTGGGCGGAAATGATCTTCACGAT
>JAGRED010000380.1 GCA_020446725.1 Parvularculaceae bacterium
CGTGAAGTCTGGGCGCAGTTGCAGGGCTGACCGCCATGGCGAGACCCGAGGGAATACCCGTCTGGAAGGATATTGGCGTCGCGCCGCCGCCGGCGGCAGGCGCGCTTGAACGAAAGCCGATTGTCATTGTCGGCGGCGGACCTGTCGGGATGGCGATGGCGCTCGATCTCGGTCGGCGGGGTCATGATATTGTCGTCGTCACCCGCTGGGACTTTCTTCCGGCCTATTCTAAGGCGATCTGCTGGTCGAAGCGTTCTCTCGACATACTCGACCGGTTGGGCGTTGGACAAAGGCTCGTGGACAAGGGCGTAGTCTGGAATGTCGGCAAGGTTTTCCGCGGTGACGACAAGGGCCCTGTCTACGAATTCGACATGCTGCCGGTGAAAAATCAGAAGCGCCCGGGGTTCATCAATCTTCAGCAATATTATGCGGAAGAATATCTTCATGACGCTGTCAGCGCGCTCGACAATGTCGACTTTCGGGCGGGACATAGTGTGACGGGCGTCCGTCAGGAAGCTGACAGTGTCGTCATCGATATTTCTTGCGGCGATGTCGATTACAAAATCCGAACCGATTGGCTGATCGCCTGCGACGGCAACAAATCGTCAGTGCGCGAAATGATGGGTCTGGATTTTGAGGGGCGCGTCTTTGAAGACAACTTCCTCATCGCTGACATCACGATGAAGGAAGAGCGGCCTTCCGAACGCTGGTTCTGGTTCAATCCACCCTTCAATCCTGGCCAGTCAGTCCTGCTGCACAAGCAGCCGGACGATATGTGGCGCATCGATTTTCAGGTCGGCTGGAATATCGATCGCGAGGCGGTGACGCAGGATGAAAATGTCGAGCCGCGCATCCGCGCGATGCTCGGCGATGATGTCGAGTTCAAGAAGGAATGGTACAGCGTCTACACCTTTCAGTGCCGGCGCATGGCGCGGTTCCTCCATGGACGCGTGATTTTCGCCGGTGATGCGGCGCATCTGGTGTCGCCCTTCGGCGCCCGCGGCTGCAATGGCGGCTTCGCCGACATCGACAATCTCGGCTGGAAGCTCGATCTCGTAATAAGGGGCGATGCGCCCGAGAGCCTTCTTGAAAGCTATGACTATGAAGCGATTGTCACGGCAGACGAAAACATCCTGAATTCGACGCGCTCGACCGATTTTCTGACGCCGAAATCCGCGGTCAGTGAAGCGTTCCGCGATGCGGCGCTGACGCTCGCGGCGGATCATGCCTTTGCACGTCCGTTCGTGAATTCCGGCCGGCTTTCCACCGCCGTCGCCTATCCGGACAGTCCTCTAAACACAAATGATGACGATCGCTGGTCCGCCGGCGTCAGGCCGGGATTCCCGCCGCTCGATGCGCCGTTTGGAACGGGTTGGCTGCTCGACAGACTTGGCGGCGGTTTCACATTGCTCGCGAACGGCGTTCAGGGCGCGCCGCCCAAAGGTGTCAGCCTAATCGATGTCTCCATGCAATCGGGCCTGTCCGTTCTAATTGATCGTTACGATCTTGAACCGGGATCGGCCTACCTCTGCCGCCCCGATCAATCCGTTGCGGCGCGCTGGAAAAGCCCGACAGCGGAAAAGATTGCGGCGGCCCTTAATCGCGCAAAAGGCACGTGACATGGTGAGGCTCAACACGGAAGCGAACATCGTCGACGCTGACGGCGTTTACCAGAAACTGATCGACGCGCATCAGGGGCTGACCGATGCCGATTCCATGGCGTTGAATGCGCGGCTCATCCTGCTTCTCATCAATCATGTCGGCGACAAAGCGGTCGTCAGCGAGGCGATCGACGCCGCGCGCAGACAAGACGCGCAATCATGATTCCTTGATGCCTTCGGCCGAATCGACGGCGATCAGAACCGCCAGGATACGCCAAGTTCGGCGCTGTGGGTTTTGATGTCGTCATTTGTCGCGCCGAGAAGGCGATATCCGGCTTCGACGGCCCATCGGTCGTTAACCGGCAATGAGAGCCCGGCGCGCGCGCCATATCCAAGCTCGATGTTGGATGCGGCGAGCGGCGTCACGCCGTTGTCGATTTGCGTCTTGACGTGAACAGGCCCGACAGCGCCCGAAAAATACGGCCGGACAGGGCCGAATTTCGGTCCGTCATAGCGCAGGCCGATCAGGCCGGAAACAGCCCGGCGGGTCGCGTCTTCCTGACCGATGCCGATCAGCACCGGATCCGTATCGCGCTGGAAGACGACTTCGCCCTCGAAGCTGATCGGCAAGCGTTCGCTGATCCGCGCCCGGTAGCCGGCGCTGTAAAGCGGCGCGCCTGCGCCGTCGGCGAGACCCTGGCCGCTCGCGGCGAACGAATAACCGCCTCGGATGAACAGGGTC
>JAGRED010000381.1 GCA_020446725.1 Parvularculaceae bacterium
CAAGCGGATCGAATTTTCGATCCGTGAAGCGCTAGTTGTTTGCGCTTCCGAGGAATTTCGCGCGCGCCAATTGCTCCGACTGACGCGAAAAAGTCGCGCAGGCCGTCGCGGAAAACGAGGTCGCCTCCCTTGGTTCTCACCTCAATCATCGAAGTGACGACCGCGAAAAGGCGGGACGTGCCCGCCGCGCCCATGGGGTCGGGCGGGATATCGAAAAAGCCGTTTTCAGCCTGGTTGTCGTCGCACTTCATGCTGTCGATCGTCTTGTCGATCGTGATCCGGTAGGAAAAGCCTTGTTCTGACCAACGCCGGAGGTCTGTCCGGTATCAACCGGTCCGGCATATTCGGTAGGCTCGCCGCTCCCGATCGACGCCGCAGGGTCTGCGCCGAACGGCGCTGGCTCGGGCGCTGTTTGCGCGAAAGCTCATGGGAACGAGAAAGTCACAGTCGCTGTAACCGGCGCCTGTCGCAAGAAACGCGTCATGGCGAATACTCCCCCTACGACTGGCAAGACTTCGATTTAACGGTGAGGACGGGCCATCCGGACGCAACACGCCCGCGACGCAAGGCCGTCCGGCGACGGCCGGCGCGCCCATCGTTCGACCAAAAAATCCTGGATATCCGGCCACAAAACCGCGTGATGGTCTGGCCCTTCCCGGCGGCGCGTTCTAAGGGAGGCGCGGCCCCTGCCGGGGCATGATAAAAGAGCCGAGCATGACCGCCATTACGCCTGAAATCGTCGCCGACCACGGGCTCAAGCCCGATGAATATGAGCGCATCAAGGAGCATATGGGGCGCGAGCCCAACCTCCTTGAGCTCGGCATATTTTCGGTGATGTGGTCCGAGCACTGCTCCTACAAATCATCGCGGCGGCATTTGAAGAAACTGCCGACATCGGCGCCCTGGGTGATTTGCGGACCGGGCGAGAACGCCGGCGTCATCGATATCGGCGACGGGCCGGACGGAACGAAACTGGCGGCCGTCTTCAAGATGGAAAGCCATAACCACCCGTCCTTCATCGAGCCCTATCAGGGCGCGGCGACCGGCGTCGGCGGCATCATGCGCGACGTCTTCACGATGGGCGCGCGCCCTGTCGCCAACATGAACGCACTGCGCTTCGGCGCGTGGGAAAATTCAAAGACCCGCCATCTCGTCGGCGGCGTCGTCTCGGGCATCGGCGGCTACGGCAATTGCATGGGCGTGCCGACGGTCGGCGGCGAGACGAATTTCCACGCGGGCTATAACGGCAACATCCTCGTCAATGCGATGACGGTCGGGATCGCCGAAAAGCACCGCATCTTCTATTCGGCGGCGCGCGGAACAGGAAATCCCGTCGTCTATGTCGGCTCAAAGACCGGGCGCGACGGCATTCACGGCGCAACGATGGCGTCGGCCGAATTCGACGAGGCGTCGGAGGAAAAACGCCCGACGGTTCAGGTCGGCGATCCGTTCACGGAGAAACTGCTGCTCGAAGCGTGTCTTGAACTGATGGCGTCCGACGCGATCATCGCCATTCAGGACATGGGCGCGGCGGGCCTCACCTCGTCATCCTGCGAGATGGCGGCGAAGGGCGCCAAAGCCGGGGGAGGCGGGTTTGATCTCGACCTCGACAAGGTCCCCCAGCGCGAAGAGGGGATGAGCGCCTATGAGATGATGCTCTCCGAAAGCCAGGAGCGCATGCTGATGGTGTTGAAGCCCGGGCGCGAGGAAGCCGCGCGCGCGGTGTTTGACAAATGGGGCATCGACTTCGCGGTCATCGGCGTCACGACCGACACCGGGCGGCTCGTTATCCGCCACAAGGGCGCGGTTGAGGCCGACATGCCGGTCGCGCCGCTCGCTGACGCCGCGCCGAATTACGATCGTCCGGCCGCGCCGCTTGCAAAGCCGGCGGCGTTTGAAGACCGCAGCGTCATCATCCGCGAGGCGCTCGTCACGCTGAAGGCGGCGAAGACAGAAGCCGAATTGCGGACGATCGTCGATGCGCTCATCGACGATCGCGTGACGGCGATCGCCGGCGTCGATGCTATCGGCGTTACGACCGCGAACGGCGTCGCCAAGCTTTATGTCCGGCTCGCGCCCGATGAGGCGGCTTCTTTCGCAGCGCTTGAAGACGCGGCCAAAAATCTCAAGGAAACCAGCCTTGTCGCGGAAGCGTCTTTTGAAACGCATGAGGAAAAGGTCGATATCGCCGAACGCGCCGGGGCGGTGTCGCATCTGACGGCGCTCGGCCAGCTGATGGCCTCGCCCGATCTTTGCTCGCGTCGCTGGATCTGGGAGCAATACGACCACACCGTCATGGGCGACACGGTGATCGCGCCGGGCGGCGACGCCGCGCTTGTGCGCATCCACGGCACGAACCGCGGCCTCGCCATCACGACCGACGTGACGCCGCGTTACGTGAAGGCCGATCCGCATGAGGGCGGCAAACAGGCGGTCGCCGAAACCTATCGCAATCTCTGCGCGGTCGGCGCGGCGCCGCTCGCGATCACCAACTGCCTCAATTTCGGCAATCCCGAACGCCCGGAAATCATGGCGCAGTTCATCGGCGCCGTTGAAGGCATGGCCGAGGCGTGCGAGGCGCTGAGCTATCCGGTCGTTTCCGGCAATGTCTCGCTCTACAATGAGACGAACGGACAGGCCATTCCCCCTACGCCGGCGATCGGCGGCGTCGGCGTCATCGAAGACGCGACGAAAGCCGTGCGCATCGGCGGCGCGCTCGCGGGCGATGAATTGATTGCGGTCGGCGTGACGAAAGGCTGGCTCGGCCAGTCGCTTTACCTGCGCGAGATGTTCGGCGCCGAAGAAGGCGCGCCGCCGCCGGTCGATCTCGACGCCGAACGCCGCAACGGCGAAACCATCCGCAAGCTGATCGCCGAGGG
>JAGRED010000382.1 GCA_020446725.1 Parvularculaceae bacterium
ATTGTCGCCCTGCAGGATCACGCTGGGATATTTCCAGGTGATCGCCGAGCCGGTCTCTACCTGGGTCCAGCTGATCTTGGCATTCGCTTCCAGACAGACCCCGCGCTTGGTCACGAAATTATAGATGCCGCCCTTGCCGTCCTTGTCGCCCGGATACCAGTTCTGCACCGTCGAATATTTTATCTCCGCGTCATCCTCGGCGACCAGCTCGACGACAGCGGCGTGAAGCTGGTTTTCATCGCGCATCGGCGCGGTGCAGCCTTCAAGGTAGGAAACGTAAGAGCCGGGCGCGGCGACGATGAGCGTGCGCTCGAACTGACCTGTGTTCGCCTCATTGATGCGGAAATAGGTCGAAAGCTCCATAGGGCAGCGAACGCCCTCAGGCACGTAAACAAAGGTGCCGTCAGAAAAGACGGCCGAATTCAAGGTCGCGAAGAAATTGTCCGACGTCGGCACCACCGTGCCGAGATATTTCCTGACGAGGTCCGGATGCTCGCGGATCGCTTCGGAAATCGACATGAAGATGACGCCGGCCTTCGCCAGCGTTTCACGAAACGTCGTCGCAACGGAAACGCTGTCGAACACGGCGTCAACGGCGACTTTCGGCGCCCCGTCAACGCCAAGAAGCGTTTCGGTTTCTTTCAGAGAGATGCCGAGCTTTTCGAAATCCGCCAGAATTTCCGCCGGCACATCGTCGAGCGATTTATATTTCGCGCCTGTCTTCGGCGCCGCGTAATAATAATGATCCTGATAGTCGATGGCAGGGTATTCGACCATCGCCCAGGTCGGCTCTTCCATCGTCTTCCAGCGCTCGAACGCTTTCAGCCGCCAGTCGAGCATCCATTGAGGCTCTTCCTTCTTCGCGGAAATGAAGCGCACCGTCTCTTCGCAAAGCCCCTTAGGCGCCTTTTCCGATTCAATATTCGTCGTGAACCCGTATTTGTAAGTTTCGAGCGCTTTCGCGGTCTCGATCGTCGACTTGTCGATGCGCGTCGTTGCGTCGCTCACGGCTCATCGCCTTTCGCGGCTTCATTGACGCGCGCGAGCATGCGCTCGACGACCGCGGCGAACACGGTCCACAGGCCCGCATATGCAGCGCCGGACGCAAGCGATATGAAAAGCGCTTCGGCGGTGTCGAGCTTCGCCGTCTTGCCGAGGAGGATCAGCCCTTCCAGCGAGACGAACAACAGAGCCGCCGCCCCGCCGCCGCGAATGGCGGCGCGCTTCCAGATCGCCATTTTGGGCGCAGCCGTCACTCAAGCCCCTCCGCAAGAAGCACGACCGATTCCGTCGAGGCGAGGCGGTCCTTGGCGATCTCCTGATAGTCCGGCGAACCCGCCCAGGCGAAGAAGGACTTCTTATCGGGGAACGACAGGAGAACGACGCGGTTTGCGTCCCATTTTCCTTCGAGGACTTTCGGGTTGTCATCGGCCGCCAGCACTTTGCCGTTGAATTTATCAAACACCGGCATGAAGCGGCTCATATACCGGTCGTAAGTCGGCCGGTCGTGAATTTTCAGCTGGACGATTGCGTAAACAGTCATTCCGCAGCCCTCGTTTTGACGCGCCGATAGGCTTCCGGCCATTCGCGGCAGAAAGCGTCGACGTCATCGTTTGTTGAATTCCATCCAAGTGAAACGCGCACGCCGCAGCTTGCGAGCGCTTCATCGGCGCCCATCGCGGTGAGCACATGTGAGGGTTTCGTCTTGCCCGACGAACAGGCCGAGCCAGACGAAATCGCGATGCCGGCAAGGTCCATCGCCATCAACTGGGTTTGCGAGGCGAAGCCCGGCGCGGACATGGACAAGGTGCCGGGAAGCCGGTCCTCGCTCGCGCCCCAAACATGCGCGCCGGCGTCTTCCGCCGCCGCCTGCATCCTGTCGCGCATCGCGGCGATCTTCGTCGCCTTCGCGACTGACGACGGCGCGAGATCGCAAGCCGTTCCAAGTCCGGCGATCGCCGGCACGTTATGCGTGCCCGCGCGGCGGTTCGATTCATGGCCGCCGCCGCGCATCACAGGGTGAAGCGGCAGGTTGGGCCCGGCGATAAGCGCGCCGACGCCGATCGGGCCGCCGAATTTATGCGCCGTCACCGCCATCAGGTCAGCGCCGGACATGACGAAATTCACGGGAACCTTGCCGACCGCCTGCGCAGCATCGACGAAGATGAGCCCGCCTTTGTCATGGACGATGTCGGCGGCTTCCTTAACCGGTTGAATGACGCCGGTTTCGTTATTGGCGAACATGACGCAGACGAGAAACCCGCCGTCGCGCTTTACGTCATAGTCTTTCAATCGGTCGCGCAGCCAGTTGAGATCGATGACGCCGGAATTCGTCGCTGGAATTGTCTCGACGGGAACGCCGATCTCGCCCGCATTCGCCGGGACGGCCGCATGTTCGATGGCGCTGACGAAAATGCGTTGGACATTTCCGGTTCTGACCGTGCCGTTCAGCGCATAATGGATCGCTTCCGTGCCGCCGCCGGTCAGAATGACGCCGTTCACCGGCGCGTTGACGAGCGTGCGAAGTTTTTCACGTCCTTCCTCAACGATGGCGCGCGCCGCGCGGCCTTCAGCGTGAACCGACGATGAATTGCCTATGACAGCCATTGCGCGCGCAACAGCGTCGATCACTTCCGGTCGCACCGGCGTCGTCGCATTGTAATCGAGATAATGGCGTGTCTTAGCGTCAGTCATTCGGCGGCCCCCAGTTTGTAATTTTCGTTGAAATTTGTTGGCGCGTTCACGGCCGCCATGCCGGTCACGCGCTTTTCGATAATGTCTTCAAGCGTCACGGCGGAAAGAAACAAATCAATCTGCCTTCCGAGCTCATCCCACAAATCATGCGTCAGGCATCGCGCGCCCGCGCCCTGGCAACCAACCGACTTGCCGCCGCAGGCGGTCGTCTGGATTTCTTCATCGACCGCTTCGACAACTTCCGACACGCGAATGTCGCGCGAGGCGCGCGCCAGCCGGTAACCGCCGGAAACGCCGCGCACGCTGACGACGAGCCCTTTGCGGCGGAGCTTTGCGAACAGCTGTTCGAGATAGCCGGCGGAAATCCCCTGGCGTTCCGCGATGTCCGGCAACGCCACCGGCGCATCGCCAGTCGCCGCCGCGATATCCGCCATCGCCTGCACGGCGTAGCGTCCTTTGGTGGTCAACCGCATGCGCCCGTTCCCGGAATAGTTGCAACGATGTCACAGCGCCTTTTCAAATCGCGAGGGCCTTCCCAATCTATGGTAAAGCCGCGCCGAATTGGGCCGCCGCGCCGGGCTCCAGATAAGAAACCCGACTAAAACAGTCAACTATAGAGTTCTGACTGCGACCGGATTTTTACGGAGATCGCCCGGCCGTCGCACCGGCGCGAAGCGCCGGGCCGTTTAACGAGACGACGCATCGGATTGAAGGAGTAGAAATGCCTGAAGTGATTTTCGCCGGACCTGAGGGACGCCTTGAAGGCCGCTATCAACGCGGCCGCGGCGAGAACCCGCCGGTCGCCCTCGTGCTTCATCCGCATCCGCTTTTTGGCGGCTCGATGAACAACCGCGCCGTCTACGAAATGTACAACATGTTCCTGCGCCGGGGCTTTTCGGTTCTCAGATTCAATTTCCGCGGCGTCGGCCGCTCCGTCGGCGAATACGACCAGGGACAGGGCGAACTAGCCGATGCGGCGACGGCGCTCGATTTCCTGCAGCAGCTCAACCCAAACGCGCCCTTCGCCTGGGTCGGCGGCTTTTCCTTCGGCTCGTGGATCGGCATGCAGCTTTTGATGCGCCGTCCGGAAATCGTCGGATTCATTTCGGTCTCGGCTTCAGCGAACCTTTTCGACTTCACCTTCCTCGCGCCCTGCCCGTCTTCGGGCGTCGTCATCCACGGCGAGGCGGACAAAGTCTGCGCGCCGGAAGAAACGAAAACCATGGTCGACCGGACGCGCACCCAGAAGGGACGCAAGATCGAATTCCAGGTCATACCGGGCGCCGACCATTTCTTTGAAACGCATATGAACGAGCTGATCGGCGCCGCCGACGCCTATCTCGGCAAGCGCCTCGCCTTCCCTGAGCCGGAAGGCCCCTATCACGATTAACGACGACCGGCGCGGATTTTGCTGTCCGGTTCGGCGCATGGACGGGGGCGTCATTGCTGGATGCGCTGAAAGGTTTCCTGCCGTGGTTGACGCTGCGGCTTGAAACAAAATTGACGGGCGTCGCCGGCTTCACCGGAGCCGGCGCGTTCCGATACGCTTTGTCCCCCGCCGGTTCCGCCAATTACGAGGTCGAGGCGAAGGGCGTCGCAGGCCGAACGGCCGAGCTATTCATTCTCGGCGAATTCGTCGCCGCGCTCGACTGCGACGACGGACGGGTCAGCGCCAAGTTCGATTCCCGAATCGGCGATCCGGCGGTCTGGCTTGCCGAGGGCGACATCGTCGAAATTCGTCAGAATGGCGGCTCCGTCCTCCGCGGAAATCTCAAGATGCGCCGCTTGCGGAACATCCTGCGACCAGCCTGAACCGGCTTTTTCCGTATCCTGACCGGTCGCGCTTGCCTGCGCAGGGGAACCGGCCGACAACTTCTCCATCTTTCAACTCATGTGCGCCGGGACGTCCGGGGAGGAAA
>JAGRED010000041.1 GCA_020446725.1 Parvularculaceae bacterium
CGTCGCCGGCGGCCGCATATCCGTCGATGACGCTTTCTATCTTGCCGTCCTTGATGACGATAGACTGCTCGGCGCGCGCCGGCGATCCGGGCGTCGCCAGCAGTTTTCCCGCATGGATGACGGTGAGGTCTGCGGCCGCCGCAGCGTTGATGGAAAACGCGGCCGACAATGCGGCGAGAATGCATGTCTTCATGTCTGTCTCTTCAGTTGTTCTTCCGGCGTCAGCCGAATTTTGGAATGGCGGACGCCAAAACTATGGCAAGCCGACATTGTGTTCGCAATGGCGACGATTTATGGATCGCCCGGACCGCATTTCAGAAACCGGAATTTCATCATGACCGATACGCCCCCGGACCGTCTCAGCGTCAACCCGAAGAGCCCTCATTTCGATCAGGATGTGCTCTCGCGCGATGTCGGCATTCGCTTCAACGGCGAAGAACGGACGAATGTCGAGGAATACTGCGTTTCCGAAGGATGGATTCGCGTCGCTGTCGGCAAGACGCTCGATCGCAAGGGAAATCCGCTGACCGTAAAGGTCAAGGGCCTCGTCGAACCTTATTATCGCAACGCCGAATAACTCAGCGGCGCTGCTGATTTATCTTGCTGAGGTAGAGACGCTCTTCGCCGAAATCGAGGGCGAAATCCTGTGCGCCGATCAGGTCAACGCCAAGCAGGCCAAAGGGAAGTCTTTGCACGTCGATTTCATCGAAGATCGGCGCATCGTACACCCACACCGCCGTATTGCGCCAGATCGAGCGGCCGACCTGGATGCGATTGAGCAGCGCCGTTCTTGCATGGGTTCGGTCGTCAAAGACGTCCCTGAGGCGGCTTCCCGTCGTGAAGCCTTCGCCAAGGTCCTTGCTGACGACGCTTGAAAACATCGCCTCTGCCGCGTGGTAATTGATCAGAGTCGCAACAGAACCGAGATCGATAATGAAAGTCGTTTGCGAACGATTGACGAGCCCCCGTGTCGAAAAAAGTGCGCCGGATGCGGCCGCGTATGTGCGCGCCTGAAGTTTGACGGACTTCCATCTCTTGATGCGTTCCTTGGGTATCGCGCCATGCGGATAGAGCGTCATCGTTTTTTCGCTGATGTCGAAGACGATCGCATAGCGTTTCAGGAAATCGATACCGATGATGCCCGCCGGCGTGCGCCGCGGCGCTTCCCAATCGGGAATGATGACGGCGACATGATTGATGAGCGACGCTCCCCCCAGTGAAATCTCGCCAAGATGATAGGTGTCGAGCTCCGTAGAGCCGCTGATGCCGAGGACGCGGCGGCGCGGTCCGCCGGTCGGCGCGAAGCCTTCCTTGTCGGCGAGATTTTGGAAGGCGAGCGACAAGGTCGCCCCTGTGTCGATGACGAAGTCATAGGGGCCGCGACCGTTGATCGTCGTGCTGACGGTGATGAGGCCGTTATAGTCGACGCGATACGGCACGACCGCAATCGGCTCCTGCGCGCGCGCCGGCGCCGTCAGGGCGACGAGAATGAGCGTCGCCAGAGCTAAAAGTCTGCAAGCCAGTGATTGCGCCCTCGTCTCGATCCGGTTCTTCACGCGACCGCCTTTTCCTCGAGCCTACAAAAAAATGTCCCCAAAGCCCACGACACCGCTGCGGTGTCGGACCGCAATCGTCGCTTCAGACGAACGCTTCGCCGCAACCGCAGGAACCGGGCGGCCTTGGCCGCCCCTTCAACCCTATCATCAGGCCCGTCAGCGCTGGAGGTCCGATGACGGCTGAACATCTATCGAACGACGACGCGCGATGGCTCGCGGTTTCGACCCGCGATGCCAAAGCTGACGGCCTGTTTTATTCCTGCGTGAAAACGACCGGGGTGTATTGCCTTGCTTCCTGCGCCGGCCGGCCGCACCGGGAAAACGTATTCTTCGTCAAGACCCGGGTTGAGGCGGAGCGTGCGGGCATGCGCCCCTGCAAGCGATGCCGGCCCGATCGGCTGATCGCGGGGACGATTGATGACCGGCTGGCGGCCATCGACTGGGATCAGGCGACCCAATCGCTTGATCTGAAGGGGTTTTTCCAGCTTGGACGGCTGCTGGATGATGCGGAATGCGCCGATCTCGCCGCGCTTTACGGATCTGATGAAAGCTTCCGGTCTCGCATTGTGATGGGCCGCCACGGTTTCGGGGCCGGCGAATACAAATATTTCAACGATCCCGCTCCGGCGCTGGTGATGGCGTTGCGCACGGCGCTCTATGCGCGTCTCGCGCCGCAGGCTTCGAAATGGCGGGCGGCGCTTGGCGAGAAGA
>JAGRED010000383.1 GCA_020446725.1 Parvularculaceae bacterium
AGCCTAACGCGGAGGTCTTAACGCCGATTTCCACGAAACTTAACTGTTCCCTAACGCCGAAGCGATGCTCCGAGGACGCGGCCGGCGACCGCATCGAGTTTCGCAAGCACGGCCGGGTCGCGCTTGTCCGGCGGCGTGATGATCGCTGCGTCGAGCGTCTTCTCAATGCCGAGCGGCGATGGCGCGCGCGCCGGCCCGAGCCGGGCGGCGACATCGACGACAAGCCGCCGCGCCGCTTCGGTGTTGCGCCGCATCACTTCGAGGATGTCGGCGACTTCGACATGTGCGCCGTCGTCGCGCCAGCAATCATAGTCGGTCACCATCGCAACGCTCGCGTAAGGAACCTCCGCCTCGCGCGCGAGCTTCGCTTCCGGCATGTTCGTCATGCCGATGACGTCGCAGCCCCAGCTCTTATAAAGCAGGGATTCAGCGAGCGAAGAGAATTGCGGGCCGTCGATCGCAAGATAGACGCCGCCGCGCTGATGCGGAATCGCAAGCGACTTCAGCGAAGCTTCCAGCGCGTCGCCCAGCGCCGGACAGACCGGCATCGCCATCGACACATGCGCGACGCAGCCGGTTCCAAAAAAGCTCTTCTCGCGCCCCGACGTGCGGTCGATGAACTGATCGACGACGACGAAGGTTCCGGGCGGCAGCTCCTCGCGAAACGATCCGCAGGCGGACACCGACAGGATGTCGGTCACGCCGAGGCGCTTCATCGCGTCGATATTTGCGCGGTAATTCACGTCGGACGGCGGTATCGTGTGCCCTTCGCCATGGCGGGCGAGGAAGACCATCTCAACCCCGCCGAGAACGCCGACCGTCAACGGTCCGGACGGCGCACCCCAGGGCGTTTCGACAGCGCGCTTCTCGACGCGCTCCAGCGCGTCAAGCGCGTAGACCCCTGATCCGCCGATAACGCCGATACGTCTTTGCATGTCAGAACTCTTTCGGATCGAGCCCGAGCGCACGGGCGATGCGGGCGAGCATGGCTTCTTCCTGCGGTTTCAGCGCCTGGTCGGCGATGACCGCCTGGCGGGATGCGATCCGCACGGCTTCAACGGCCGTCGGCTGCGATCTGACGGCCGCTATCGCCGTAACGATTTCCGCTTCCGCCGCATCGTAGTCGGACTGCAGCGCCGCGAGCAGCCGCGTATATTCGCTTGCAAGCGCCGCCGGTTCGAAATGCCGGAACGCGGCGTGATTGACGACGCCGCCGAGAAAGCGCGCCTCTTCAATGCGTTCAACCCGCGCATCCGCATAGGCGGCGAGAAGATAGGCGCCGCAGGCGGCGGTGACATCGCCCGGTGCGGGCGTCGCCTCGTCCGTCATTATCGCTCTCCGTCTGGACGGTCGCCAATCAGGCGGAAACCGTTGCGCATGTCAGTTTACCGCGCCCGCCCCCAATTGCGAGACCCGCGATAAGAAAAGCCCCGGCGCCGAGGGCGTCCGGGGCTTGCTGTTCGGTTTTACGGCGCGATCAGTGTTCGACGTTCGACCAGATCGCCCGATAGGAGAAGAAGAGGATCAGTGTGAGAATGAGCAGATAGCCCATCGTCACGACGCCGAGGCTCTTTCGCTGTTCCATTTTCGGTTCCGACGCCCAGGTCAGGAATTCGACAACGTCCTTGGCGTATTGATCGACCGTTTCGGGCACATGCTCGTCGGCGTAATCGACAATCCCGTCGGCGAGCGGCGACTTCATCGCGAGAACGCCGCCTTGCGGGATCTCGACGCCTTCAAGCGGGTGACCTTCCTCATCGCGATATTCGGCTTTGAGAAGCTGCGACATGTCGCCGGCGAAATACGGATTGTAATGCTGGCCGGCGCCGAGCTGCACGCTGATCGGCGCATCTTCATAGCCGGTCAGCAGGCTGTAAACGTAATTCGGGCCGTGATGGCGCGCCTTGATGACGAGCGCGAGGTTCGGCGGCAAGGCGCCGCCATTCGCGGCGCGCGCCTGCTGCGCATTGGCGTAGGGACCTGGGATCTTGTCTGACGGCAGGCCGGGGCGTTTGAACATGTCGCCCGTGTCATCCGGCCCGTCGGTGATTTCATATTCCGCGGCGAGAGCCTTCACGACCGGATTTTCGCTCGGGCTCGAACAATTGGTCGATTCCGGCACGCCCGCAGGACATGCGTCGAGATGGAACGGCCCGCCCTTTTCGCCGAGATTGCGGAAGGAAAGCTGTTCGACCGCGTGGCAGCTTGCGCAGACCGTCCGGTAGACCTGGAAGCCGCGCTGAACGGCTTCCTTGTCATATTGGCCGAAGGGGCCGCTGAAATGCCAGTGATTGTGCTTGTATTCGCGTGTCCCGCCGCCGGCGGCCTCAGCCGCGCCGGCGAACGCAATCGCCGAGCCGAGCGCAAGAATGCTGCAGAGGATCGTTTTCATCGTCTCTTGAACCTTTCCCCTGTTACTCGGCCGCTTGCGCGATCGGCATGGACGCCGGCTTTTCGGTCGAAAGAACCGAATCCGCGATCGATTTCGGCAGCGGATCGGCTTTCTCAAAGACGCCGAGAAGCGGCAGGATGATCAGGAAGAATGCGAAGTAGTAAGCAGTCGCAATCTGCGCCTGGATAACGAAGACGCCTTCCGCCGGCTGGCCGCCGAGATAGCCGAGCCAGACGCAGGCGATGACGAAGAGCACGAACCACAGCTTCGCCACCGGACGATAGCGCATCGAGCGCACTTTCGACGTGTCGAGCCACGGCAGCACGAACAGCACGATGATCGAAGCGAACATCGCGATGACGCCGCCGAGCTTCGAGGTGATCGGACCGATATTGAAGGTGATGGCGCGCAGGATCGCGTAGAACGGCAGGAAATACCATTCGGGCACGATGTGCGGCGGCGTCACCAGCGGATCGGCGGGCTTGAAATTGTCGGGGTGTCCGAGGCCGTTCGGGTTGAAGAAGACGAAGGCCGCAAAGAGCAGCAGGAAGACCGCGATAGCGAAGCCGTCCTTCACCGTATAGTACGGATGGAACGGAACCGTGTCCTTCTTCACATCCTTCACTTCAACGCCGGTCGGATTGTTGTTGCCCGACGTATGGAAGGCCCAGATGTGAATGGCGACGACGCCGAAGATCGCGAACGGCAGCAGATAATGCAGCGAGAAGAAGCGGTTGAGCGTCGGGTTGCCGACGGCGAAACCGCCCCACAGCCACTCCACGATGCCCTTTCCGACGATCGGGATGGCGCTGAACAGGTTGGTGATGACGGTCGCGCCCC
>JAGRED010000384.1 GCA_020446725.1 Parvularculaceae bacterium
CGCGACGCCGGTCGCAGCGGCCGGTCAGACGCAGTCAGTCGCGGTACAGCCGAAGGCTGTCGAGGCGGCCGCGCCGCGCGACGCCGCAGGCGCAAAGTCAAAACTCATACAGACGAAAGCGCCGCGCCTAGCCGAGGCGCCGCCGGCGCTGAAAGAAGCGTTCGCTGAGATACTGGCGCGCCGACTTGATAAAACGAGCGTCTTCGATTTGCGCCTTGATCCGCCCGATCTCGGCCGCGTTGAAGGACGCCTCGCCGTCAACGACGACGGCAAGGCCGTGCTGTCGCTCACCTTCGACAATCAGAATGCGTTCGATCTTTTCTCGCGCGATGAACAGGCGCTGCGTGCGGCGTTGCATCAGGCCGGACTGAATTTCGGCGCCGGCGATTTCACCTTCTCCTTCAGGGAGCCCGCTGAAACGCAGTCCGCCGGCGCCGACGGTCGCGCGCCTTTCATCACGGACGCTTCTCCCGCCTACGAACCAGCCTTCGCAGCGCTCTGGACCGCGGGCGCGGTCGATATCCGAATCTAGAGGTTTGATCCCATGGAAGTCACTGCAGCCGCCGCCGCAAATTCCCAGACGAATTCGTCAGCCGCCCTGTCGCAGCTGACGGGCAATCTCGATTCCTTTCTGACGCTCTTGACGGCGCAGCTGAGAAACCAGGACCCGCTCGATCCGCTCGACACGGAAAAATTCACTTCGCAACTCGTGCAATTCGCATCGGTCGAACAATCGATCCAGACAAACAATCACCTTGAAACGTTGATTGGTCTTCAGGCCGCCGCCGACCGGGATGGCGCGCTTTCCATGATCGGCAAAACGATCGTCGTTGACGGCGACAAAGCGGCCAATCTCGGCGCCGGCGCTGAATGGACCTATACGCTGCCCGCCGGCGCCAATGACGTTCGCCTGACCGTCGTCAATGAAAAAGGCCAACCGGTCGATCAGTTCGCCGGCGATCCGAGCATTGGCGCGCACGCTTTCGTCTGGGACGGCAAGACCGCTGACGGCGGCGTCGCGCCGAACGGCGTCTATCGGCTTTTAGTCCAGGCGAAAGACCTGACCGGCGCGGCCGTTCCCTATGAGGTGCAATCATCAACCCGCGTTTCCGCCGTCGCATTCAGCGCTTCGGGGCCGCAGCTTGAAACCGGCGTCGGCGCGGTCGCGCTGTCGGACGTCAAGCGCGTGATCGGCGGTTAGGAGAAACAAATGAGCTTCTCAAGTCTGTTCTCAATCGGATTGTCGAGCCTTTCGGCGTTTTCAGCCGGCCTTGAGGCTGTCTCCAGCAATATCGCGAACAGCCAGACGACGGGCTACAAGCGTGTGCGCACCGACTTCGCGGATCTCATCCCCGCCGAAGCGCCCTCGCTCGAACGCTCTTCCAGCGCCGGCGTCGTCGGCGCCGGCGTGGCCGCGGTCTCGCGCCAGCTTGTCAGCGAACAGGGCGCGGTCACGCGCACCAACACAACGACCAATATCGCAGTTTCCGGCGACGGATTTTTCGTCGTCGCGCCGGACCCAACGACGAACAGCGCATTCCTTTTTACGCGCGCCGGCGATTTCAAGGCTGACGCGCTCGGCAATCTCGTCAATTCGGCGGGATTTTATCTTCAGGGCGCCGGCGCCGGATCGGCCGGGCGGTCAGGCAGCCTCCAGAGCCTTCAGACCGTCAACGTCAACCGAGCCCCTGCCGGCGCTGATCCGGCCGCGCTCGGCGCGCTCACAGGGGTAGAGATCGCCGAGGACGGCGCCGTCAATGCGACCTACGCCAATGGCGAGACCCACACGCTCTATCGCATTCCGCTCGCTCTCTTCGTCAATCCGGAAGGACTTGAAGACGCCGAGCGTTCGGCTTTCCGCAACACGACCCTTTCAGGCGACGCCCGCCTCGCGGCCGCGCAATCGGGCAATGCCGGCGCGATCGAGGGCTCGGCGGTTGAAATCTCCACGGTCGATATCGGTCAGGAATTTTCAACCCTCATCACGACCCAGCGCGCCTATTCAACCGCTTCGCGCGTCATTTCCGCAGCGGATGAACTATGGCGGACGATCGTTCGCACGGCCGCATAACGATCAAATTGAAATCAAATTGTCCCGCATTGGCGCGTCCCATTTCGAACTTCAATTCCTCACGGCGCATCAATGTCTTAGGGGTGAATTTACCGTGACATTTAGGCGTTTCTTAAAAGCGGATCGCGTATGGTGCGCATACTGAGTTGCGTATTTCGAAGGAACGACAAGCAATGACCGTCGCCGCTCCACAAGCAGCGCAGCAACGATCGAAAGAGCCGTATGTGATCGGCCCTGACGGTTTGCCGTTGACGCTCGCTGATCTGCCGGCCCCTACGACGAAGCGGTGGGTTATCCGTCGCAAGGCGGAAGTCGTCGCCGCTGTCCGCGGCGGACTTCTGACGCTTGAAGAAGCGTGTGAACGCTACCAGCTCACGCTCGAAGAGTTTCTCGCCTGGCAAAAAGCGATCGATCAATATGGCATGGCGGGCCTTCGCGCGACACGCGTCCAGCAATATCGCTGAACCCCGCTTTAACGCTTTCATAAGATTTCCAAGCCCGCGCATTCTCCAATGCGCGGGTTTTTCATGATCAAAATCCGATTTCCGTCGCGCAGGGCGTTTTACCTAACGGAATTTTTACGCTGCGCCGGGCAAATTTTGCCGGGCGCTTCCAAGGCATAGGGATTGGCGGCGCCATCTGGTGAGGGCGAAAAGCCGTGAATGAACTGATGGGGATGATCCGATCCTTCGGGATCGCCCGGCTCGCCGCGATTATCGGCGTGACGACGGGCGTTGCAATTGCGCTGGGGCTGATTGTCATTCGGGCGAGCGAAGCGCCGATGGCCCTGCTCTACGCCGATCTCGATTTCAAGGAAGGCCAGGAACTGGCGACGCGCCTCGAACAAGAAGGCGTCAAATACGACCTGCGCGAACGCGGCGGACGCGTGTCGGTATACGCCGCATCAAACGACGGCGCGTCGCTGAAGGTCAAACTCGCCGGCGACGGCTTCGTCGCCGGGACGCGTGAAGTCGGTTACGAGATTTTCGACGAACAGGACGCGCTCGGCGCCACCTCTTTCCAGCAGAATATCAACCGCCTGCGCGCCCTCGAGGGCGAGCTTGCGCGCACGATCGCGTCGATCGGCGGCGTGCGGTCGGCCCGCGTCCATCTCGTCCTGCCGGAACGCGAACTTTTCTCGCGCGAAAACCGGCAATCGACCGCCTCGATCGTCGTCGATGCGCCCGCCGGCCTCGACAAGCGTTCCGTAAGGGCGATCGTCAACCTCGCCTCTTCAGCGGTTCCGGGCCTTGCGCCGGCGCGCGTCACCATTCTCGATTCTTCCGGCGACCTTCTCGCCTCCGGCCAGGAGGGCGACGACCCGCTCGCCGCATCGGGCGGGGTCGATGAGCGCATCGCCGCAACGGAGGCGCGCATTCGCCGCACGGTCGAGGACCTCGTCGGGCGCATTGTCGGGCCGGAAAACCTGCGCGTTCAGGTCGCCGCCGATATCGATTTCAGCCGCATCACCGAAACGGCGAACATCATCGACCCTGACAGCCAGACCGTCCTGTCGGCGACGAGCGTCGAGGACGCATCGAATTCGTCCGATCCCGCGCTGACGCGCGGCGTCACTGTCGCCAACCAGCTTCCCGAAGCGCAGATCGTCGATCCGCAGGCGCTCGCCGCCGCGGCGTCTTCATCGCGCCGGACGGAAGAGACGACGAACTACGAAATGACCCGCACCGTTCGCAATGAAGTGCGTGAAATGGGCGGCGTCAAACGTCTTTCGGTCGCGGTCGCGCTCAATAGCCCTGCGACAACGGACGCCGCCGGCGTCTCTGTCCCCGCCCCGCGAAGTGAAGAAGAGCTGACGCGAATTACAGCGCTTGTTCGCTCCGCCATCGGGTATAACGCCGCGCGCGGCGACCAAGTCGAGGTGATCGAAACGTCCTTCGCCGCAGGCGCGCCGGCGCAAGCGCAGGGAACCGTCGCAACGGCGGCCCCTGCGCGCGGATTGAGCGCAGATCAGATCATGCGCGGCGCTGAATTCAGCGCGATCGCGCTCGTCGCGCTTGCGCTGATCGTCTTCGTGCTGCGCCCGCTGCTGACGCCCGCGGCAGCGCCGACGACGGCGATCGCCCAAACGAGCCCGATGCGCGAACTCCCGGCGATCGCAGCGGCGA
>JAGRED010000042.1 GCA_020446725.1 Parvularculaceae bacterium
GAAACGGACGGCTTCGTCAAAATCCTCGCCGATGCGAAAACCGATCGACTGCTCGGATGCCATATTGTCGGCGTCGGCGCCGGCGAACTGATCGCAGAGGCGGTCTCAGTGATGGAATTCGGCGGCGCGTCGGAGGATATCGCGCGCACCTGCCACGCGCACCCGACGCGGTCTGAAGCGATCCGCCAGGCGGCGATGGCGGTCGAAGGCTGGGCGATGCAGATGTGAGGCTGCGTGCGGCGGTTTCCGCCGCGCTTCACGCGTTTCTGCAACGGCCGAGTTGATGACCTGATCCGGCGGGCGTCGCCTGAACGCGGCGACGGGCCGGTCGCTCGACATCTGCGCGAAAGCGGCTAGATCATGGCGCATGGGCATGCAGTTTCCTGATCTTGTCGGCTATTGCGGCGTCGCGTTCGTCGTCGGCACCTATTTCATGAGTCAGATTGGCAAGATGGATTCAACGCGCGCGCTTTATCCGGCGATTAACGCCGTCGGCGCGCTGTTGATCCTGTTTTCGCTTGCGCACCGACCCAACCCGCCCTCGATCGTCATCGAGTTTTTCTGGCTGGCGATCAGCCTGGTCGGGCTGGCGCGCGCGGCCTTCAATAAATTCGGCGTCAAATTCCGAGCGCGGCCCTGAGCGCGGCGGCGCAGGCTTGCGCTTCGCTTTCTTCGTAAGGCGCCGGCGTGCCAACGCCCCATACCGGGCGCGGCCAGGCGTCGTCGTCCGCATTGCGCGCGATCACGTGAACATGGAGTTGCCGCACGACATTGCCGAGCGCGGCGATGTTCATTTTCGATGCGCCGGTCAGCTTCTGCAATGCAGCAGAAACGGCGACCGCCTCCGACATCAGGCGGTTCCTTTCGGTCTCGATCATGTCGTGAAGATCGATGAGCCCATCGCGCCGCGGAACGAGGATCGCCCAGGGAAAGCGAGAATCGTTCATGAGCAGCACGGATGACAGCGGCATATCGCCGACTTTCACCGTGTCGTTCGCTAATTGTTCGTCAAGCTTGAACATCGCGTGCGGTCTCCCGCAACCTCTGGATTTCCCGCCGCAATTCGGCCACTCTCCGGCCGATTATCCGCGCGGAGACAATGGCTCCGCGCGTTGTCTTATAGAGCCCGACAGATGACAAGGGCAGGGCGTTCGCCGGGATGGGGGTCTTCGGCCGGACGCTTCAAACAAGGAGGGATGATGACCGACGCCGCAGCAAAGCCGTCCGCTGACAAACAGTGGTTCGGCCACCCGCGCCCGCTGGCGCTCTTGTTCACGACGGAAATGTGGGAGCGCTTCGGCTATTACGGCATGCGAGCCCTGCTGATCCTCTATCTGGTTCAGCATTTCGTTTTCGCCGACCGCGTCGCCAACGGCCTCTACGGCGCCTTCACCTCGCTCGTTTATCTGACCCCGCTCATCGGCGGCCTCATCGCCGACCAGTATTTCGGCTCCAAGAAGGCGGTGAAATTCGGCGCGATCCTGATGTCCGCCGGCTATCTCCTGCTCGCCTTTTCCGGCGGCGAGATGTCGAAGCCTTATGTGATGATCGACGACGCCCGCTATGAAGTCGCGATCGATCGCGACGGCGATGACGCCGGCCAATATGTCGTCGCCGGCGAAAACAAATACAGGATCAGCGGCAATGAGGACGGCTCGATCACGCTGAACGGATCGGACGGATCGACCGTCCCGGCGAATGTGCCCGCCGCGAATTACAAATTCGACGCCGAGCGCAATCCCGTGTCGGTCATGCTGCTGTTCATTTCGCTTGGCCTCATCATCGTCGGCAACGGCTATTTCAAGCCGAACATCTCGACGATTGTCGGGACGCTCTATCCGGAAGGCGACAACCGGCGCGACGCGGGCTTCACGATCTTCTATATGGGGATCAATCTCGGCTCGATCATTTCGCAATTCCTCGCGCCGCTAATCGCCGTCAAATACGGCTATCAGTGGGGCTTTGCGCTCGCCGGCTTCGGCATGCTTCTCGCCTGGGCGCGTTTTCAGTTTGCGGGCGATCTCATCAAGGATTACGGCAACCCGCCGGAAGGCGGCAAAAACCGCGATTTCATCATCATTATCGGCTCTTTGGTCGCCGTGCCGATCGCCTGGTTCCTGCTCAACAACGCGATGGAAACGGCGAGCGTCGCGCATGAAGTCGCGGCGACCGGCATCGTCGGTTACATCGCCTCCCAGCCGCTTCTCGGTCAGGTGATGTTTTTCGTCTACGTCATCGCGATGATCGGCATTCCGGTCTGGGCGGTGTTCTCGCTGAAGTCGGTCGAACGCGACCGGATGATCGTCGCCGTCGTGCTGACATTCTTCTCGGTCGTTTTCTGGACCCTGTTCGAACAGGCGGGCTCGTCGCTGACGCTCTTCGCCGAGCGCAACACGGATCGTTACATCGGTTCCTATCTGATGCCGGCCGGGCAGGTGCAGATCTTCAACCCGCTCTTCATCGTCATCTTCGCTCCGATCTTCTCGGTGTTGTGGGTGCAGCTCGCCAAGCGCGGCCTTGAACCTTCGGTGCCGCTGAAATTCGCCATCGGTCTCTTTCTGGTCGGCTTTGGATTCCTGGCGCTCGTCTTCGGCGCCAAATTCCATGATGCGAATTTCGCCGTGCCGCTCTTCTGGCTCGCCTTCGCCTACTTCCTTCATTCGATGGGCGAGCTTTGCCTGTCGCCTGTCGGTCTTTCGATGATCACTAAGCTGTCGATACCGAAACTCGTCGGCATGATGATGGGCGTGTGGTTCCTGTCGTCGGCCTTCGCCCAGTATATCGGCGGCATCATCGCGCAGTTCGCGTCGACGGAAACGGTCGGCGGCGAGGTGTTGAACGCGCAGGTGTCGCTCGACACCTATCTCGGCGTTTTCCAGACGATCGGTTACGCGGGCATCATTTCCGGCGTCGTCCTTCTCGTCCTGTGGCCGCTGCTCAAGAAGGGCATGCACGGCGTCAACTGACGCTGTTGAAAAGGGGCGGGGAGTTTCTCCGCCCTCGCCGGCGCGGGCGTCCTGCTTCGAGTGTCGGGGAACCGCGGCGTATCACCGCGTTCCCCGCTTTTTTTGGGGCCTTTTTCCGCCAGCCGGAGCCGAAATCCCGCATCGAATGCGCCTATATGGGATAAATCCCAGACCGGCGGCGATGCGCGGGCGCCACAACCGGCGGCCGATATCGCCAAATGAGGGAACGTTCAGCAAAAACCCTCTGTTAAGCTTATCCTAAATTGGCTAGGAGATAGACCAAAGCAGCCCTGCACCCCGCGCGGCCGCCGGCTTGTTTCACCTGAGGAGGGGACTTCATGAAGCTCAAAACCACCCTGTTAGCTGCTGCTGCGACGCTTGCGTTCGCTCCCGCCGCTCATGCCTATCAGGGCATGTACGGCGCGATCGGCGCCGGCCTGTCCTATGTCGGACCGGACCGCGACTTCGAATCAGCGGGCCCGCCGCTCGCCTTCGACAGCGAGGCTGACTATGACAACGGCATCGGCGTCTACACCGCCCTCGGCCATGAAGGTGCGAACGGCTGGCGCAAGGAATTCGAATTCAGCTACCGCCAGAACGACCTTCGCCACCTTCCGGGCGACGGCATCAATTTCACGGGCTGGAACGAAAACACCGTCGACGGCGACATTCAGTCGATGGCGTTCATGTTCAACCTGATCAAGAACTTCCAGAGCTCGGGCAAAGTGACGCCGTTCGTCGGCGTCGGCGCCGGTATGGCGCGTCTGAAAGCGGACTATCTCGGCGCTGACCCGTCTTTCTCGGGCGGCTTCGGCGCGCTCTCGGTCAACGACAAGAGCTGGGAATTCGCGTATCAGGGCATCGCCGGCTTGGCGTTTGAACTCGCCGAAGGCCTCGCGCTCGACATCTCCTACCGTTATTTCGCGACGCTCGATCCTGATTTCTCCGGCACGCTCGCCGGCGCTGCGACCAGCTTCAATCAGGAATACAATTCTCACAGCGTGTTCGCGGGCCTGCGTTGGAATTTCGGCGCCGCCGCCGCCGCCGCTCCTCAGTATAAGGACTGCTGGGACGGCTCGAGCGTTCCGGTTGCGGCCGACTGCCCGCCGCAGCTGACGGAAGACGCCTCTGCGGCGCTCGATCCGATCAACGTCATCGTCTACTTCGACTATGACAAGTCGAACCTGACGCCGGAAGCGTCGAACCTCATCCGCGAAGCCTCGGCGCGCGCGCTGGCCAACGATGTCGACACCGTCGTCGTTTCCGGTCACGCCGACCGTTCGGGCGGATCGGCCTACAACCAGGCGCTGTCTGAGCGTCGGGCGTCAGTCGTTCGCGACGCGCTCGTGGCGAACGGCATCTCGGCCGACAACATTCGCGTTGAATCCTTCGGCGAAGATCGCCCCGCGAAGCCGACGGAAGACGGCGTTCGCGAGCCGCTCAACCGCCGCACGGAAGTCGTCATCAGCTTCGAATAAGCTGATCGGCATCACGAACAAGAAGCCGGCGCAGCGTTTGCTGCGCCGGTTTTTTTGTGCGTGACATGCGGAGGCGCGCAAGGTCGTCTGCCGAACGAGAACGTAGCAGCATTGGTTTCGCACTAATCCTGATTCGACGTTTGCGCCCGGCGCGCTACGGACCGTAAATGCGCCAGAACGCTTTCAGCCCCGAGGCGATCTGATCGTCGATGGCCGCCGCCAGATCGGCCGGCGTCGCGCCCAGCAGCACCTCCGTATAGAGCGGTTCCGATATCAGGGCGCCGAGCTGATAGATGGCCGTTTCAACGTCCTCAATGACAAGGCCTTCGCGTTTCGCCGCGCGCGCAAGCGCCGGCGCAAATGTCGCCGCCATATAGGCCGGGCCATGCTCCAGATAGGAGCGGCCAAGCGCCGGGTTTCGCCCCGCTTCGAACGCTGCGATCCGCCTCAGCGCCAGCGCATCCGGTTGGAGGATCCCCTGGATGAAGACATGGGCCATCTCATTGACGAATTGCTCGGTTGTCCGGCTGGCCTCGATGGCCGCCATGTCGACAGGCAGAATGCGCCGGCAGGTTTCCTCAATCGCGGCGGCGAAGAGTTCCTCTTTTGACCGGAAGCGATTGTAGACGGTGCGTTTTGATACGCCGGCGGTCAGCGCGATTTCATCCATGCTCGCGCCGTCATAGCCGTGCGCCAGAAAAGTCACGCGCGCCGCCTCAATGATCGCGGCCTCTTTAGGGTCGCGCGCCGGCGGCGGCGATTTCGCCATTGAGATCAGCACGAACTGATTGCCCCTGATCGTTTCTGCAATCTGAGATTAGTGCCTCTCCCGACGCCCGCACAAGGTGGCGGGCGCCGCGATTCACGAATCATTAACGATGCCGGCCTGACTGTCGCGCGATGTCGAAATCGCGAAAGACCCGTCGGCGAACGGCGCGGCGGTCGCCGTCCCGCGCGGGGCGCCGGCGACCGGCGCGATCGCGGCGAAACGGCGTCGCCGGCCGATTTGCGCGACATATCGCTGATGCGGGATTTTATCTTTTCGCCGGCGCCATCGCATTCGCGGCCGTCATCGTTCATTTCACGCGGGACCTGCCCGACACGGACGGGCTCTGGCGGACGAATGCGGCGCCGCGATCGACGCTTGTCGCGATGGACGGGTCGCCGATCACGGTGCACGGTCAGAGCTTCGGTCTCCCCGTTCGCCTTTCGGAACTGCCGCCGCACGTGTCGCGCGCCGTACTCGCCGTAGAGGACCGGAATTTCTATCACCATATCGGGATCAATCCGCTGTCGGTCGCGCGCGCGCTGTTCATCAATGTGAAGGAAGGAGGCGTGCGTCAGGGAGGATCGACGCTGACGCAACAGCTCGCGAAGAATTTGTTTCTGTCTTCAGACCGCACTTACAAACGGAAAATCCAGGAATTCTTTCTCGCGCTCTGGCTCGAGCAACGATTTTCAAAAGACGAGATTCTCACGCTCTATCTCAATCGGGTCTATTTCGGCGCCGGCGCCTACGGCGTCGACGCAGCGAGCTATCGATATTTCGGCAAGCCGGCGCGCAAGTTGACCTTGCCTGAATCGGCGGTTCTCGCAGGTCTGTTAAAAGCGCCGTCGCATTACGCGCCCGACCGCAATCCGTCCGACGCCGGTCAGCGGGCGCGTCTCGTTGTCGATGCGATGCTCGACGCCGGGTTCATCACGCATGAGCAGGCGGAAAACGCCTACCGTTCTCCGGTGAAGATCGGCGCCTCGCAGTTTTCCGGCGCGCCTTATTTTGTCGATGAGGCGATTGCCGAAGCGCGACAGGCCTCAAAAGGCGCTGACGGCGATCTGATCATCAGAACGACCTACGATCCGGCGATCCAGGACGCGCTGGAAATGGGCATGATCGCCGGGGCCGCGCTCGCTGAAATCGACCAATCCATCGAAATCGCCGCTGTCGTGATCGACGGGGAAGGCAGCATCAAAGCGATGGCGGGCGGACGCGATTATCGCGTCAGCCAGTTCAATCGTGCGACGCATGCGCATCGCCAACCGGGATCGGCTTTCAAGCCGTTCGTTTTTCTGGCGGCGCTTGAGCTTGGCTGGCGGCCGGAAGACATCATCGACGATGCGCCGGTGACGGTCGGAAAATGGTCGCCGGAAAATTACAAAGGCAAGTATTACGGTGAAGTCTCGCTGCGAGAAGCGCTTGCGCGCTCGTTGAATGGCGCGACGGTCAGGCTGCAGGAACAGGTTGGGCGCGGCGCGGTGCGGATTGCCGCCAAGCGCATGGGCTTTCATGGCGGCCTCAATCAGGGCCCCGCCCTTGCGCTCGGCGTTGACGCGGTCACGCCGCTTGATCTCGCAGCCGCCTATGCGCCGCTCGTCAATGGCGGGTACCGGATCGAAGCGCATTCAGTCGAAAGGGTGAGCCTCAGCGACGGCGATCTGATCTATGCGCGCAAATCAAGATATGTCGACGCCGCCGCGTCGCCGGCGAATATTGATGCGCTGAACGATATGCTGGCGTCTGTCGTCGGTTGGGGAACGGGTAAAGCGGCGGGACTGTCGCGGTATCGCGCACACGGAAAGACGGGCACGACGCAAGACAATCGTGACGCCTGGTTCGCCGGACATGCTGGCGGCCTCGTCTGCGTCGTCTGGGTCGGGCGTGACGATAACAAATCGATGGGCGAGGTCACCGGCGGCGGCGCGCCCGCGATCATCTGGCGCGAGATTATGGAGCGCGCGCTCGCCGCACGGCCGCCGAAAACCGTTGAGCCGCCGCTGCTTGCGCCGGTTGAAGCGCGTGCGGACGCCTCGATCTGAAAAGCTGGGCCGGAATGAAGGGGCGTGCGGTGCGCCGGCTTGCGCCACTGATGATAATTACGCCGCTTCCGGCGCGCTTTGGGGGCGCACGCCGTAGGCGTAAAGCGAGGCGCCGTTCACGGCGAACCAGTCGCGCGCCGCGCGCGCATCCACTCTCAATTCCTTCAACACGCGCCAGAAGGCAGGCGAATGATTGAGATGCACGAGATGGGCGCATTCATGAGCGGCGACGTAATCAAGGATTGAGGGCGGCGCGAGCATCAGCCGCCATGAGAAAGACATCGCGCCATCAGTGGCGCACGATCCCCAGCGCGATCTCGTATCCCGAATCGATATCGTTCCGCGGCGACGATTGAGAAGACCGGCGTAGTGATCGGCGCGCGCCGTCAGAATTCTGCGGGCTTCGCTTTTCAGCCAGTCCGTAACGCGCCGGTTCAGGTGATGGGGTTCGCCGCCGACGATCAGCCGGTCGCCATTGAGCGCGATCGCGGCGCGCAACCCGCCTTCATTGACGATTTCAACCGGATGTCCGCGCAGCGGAAAAACGCGTCCGTTTTCGAACGGCAGCGCGCCGGTTGTTTCCGCAAGCCGTCGCTTGATCCATGTCGTGTGGTTTCTGGCGAAATCGAGGGCTTCCGGAATCGCCCGTTTCGACGGCGCGGTGACGATCACTTTGCCGCCGATCGAATCGACCGTGATGATAAGCCGGCGCGCCCGCCTGTTGACCCGCGCCGTCAGCGGCGCAGTGCGATCGCCGAGGTCGATCGTCGTTTCAAGAGGTTTGTGCGCGGTTCTGGCTGACATCATCGGACATCGTCACGAATTCGCGCTGCGCTTCAAGCCCTAATCGAGGGCTTCGACTCTTGGATCAGACTCCGCTAAATGGGGCGCAACCCGCCAGCCGACAGCCCGTAAAGCCCGTGGACGCCTCTTCGCCGACAACGCCGGCCATTCGCGCCGCCAATGACATCGCCGCCGATGCGACGCCGATGATGGCGCAATATCTTGAGATTCGGGCGGGCGCCGGCGACGCGCTGCTGTTCTATCGGATGGGTGATTTCTACGAGCTGTTTTTTGACGACGCCGTCAAGGCGTCCGCGGCGCTCGACATCACGCTCACCAGACGGGGAAAACACGCCGGCGCCGATATTCCGATGTGCGGCGTTCCCTATCACTCTTACGAGGCTTATCTCGCACGGCTTATCAAGGCCGGCTTCTCGGTTGCAATCTGCGAACAGACGGAAGATCCCGCGGAGGCGAAAAAGCGCGGCTCGAAATCCGTTGTTCGCCGCGAGATCGTTCGTGTCGTCACGCCCGGAACGGTGACGGAAGAGGCGTTGCTCGAAGCGCGCGAAGGCAATTTTCTCGGCGCGCTGGCGATACTGGGCGGCGGAGAGGCCGCGCTCGCGGCGATAGACATATCGACCGGCGAATTGACCGTTAAGGCGACGGCGGGCGATTCCTTTTCACTCGATTTCGCCTCGCTGCCCTATGCGGAGCTTGTCGCGCCCGATACGCCCGACATGCCGCCGCAATGGCGTGAGGCGCTCAGCGTCGCCAAGCGATCGGCGCGAATTTCCTATATGCCGGCGTCATCGTTTGAATCGCGCGCGGGCGAACGAAAGCTCCGCGATATATTTCAAGTCGCCTCGCCTGACGCCTTCGGATCCTTTTCGCGCGCAGACTACGCAGCGCTTGGCGGGCTGCTGTCCTATGTCGAGCTGACGCAGGCCGGACGAATGCCGGCGATGCGCCCGCCGAAGCGGGCCGAAAAAAGCGCGCATATGCTGATCGATGAGGCGACGCGCAATTCTCTGGAACTTGTCCGCGCGCAAGGCGGCGGGCGCGACGGATCCCTTCTCGGCGCTGTCGACCGGACGGTCACCGGTCCCGGCGCCCGGCTGATGGCGAGGCGATTGTCGGCCCCCCTTACGGAGCCGGCGGCGATCAACGCGCGGCTTGATACGGTGACATTTTTTGTCGAAGAGCGAAAACTTGCGGAAGACGTGCGCGCCGTATTGCGGGCGATGCCGGATATGGCGCGCGCCTTGTCGCGCCTGTCGCTCGGCCGCGGCGGACCGCGCGATCTCGCTGCGATCAGGGATGGTCTTTCCACCGCGCGAACCATCGCCGCGAAGCTCGCGCATCACGATCTTGATCAGGAGCTGCAAGACGCATCCCGCCATCTAGAAGCGCGCAGCGGCGCCGGGTTCTCGACGTTGATCCGGCTGCTTGAAGAAGCGCTGGCGGAAAACCCGCCCTTGCTTGCGCGCGATGGAGGGTTCATCGCGCGCGGCTATGATCCGGGCCTCGACGCCGCGATCGCCTTGCGGGATGAATCGCGCCGCGTCATTGCCGGTCTTGAAGCGCAGTATCGCCAGGACACGGGCGTCAAAACGCTCAAGATCCGGCATAATAACGTTCTCGGCTATTTCGTCGAAACGCCGCCGTCTTCGGGCGACGTCCTGTTGTCGGGACCGAAAGCCTCGCTGTTCATTCACCGCCAGACCCTTGCGAGCGCCGTCCGGTTCACTACCGGGGAACTCGCCGACCTCGATGCGCGGATCGCACGGGCGCGCGATGAGGCGCTCGCGCGCGAGCTTGAGATATTCGCAGACCTTGTCGCGGCGATTGTCGGGCGAGGCGAAGAGATTGCGACGGCGGCGGACGCCGCCGCAGCGATTGACGCAGCTTTATCGTTTGCAATTCTCGCACTGGAAGAAAATTACGTCCGTCCGGTGATCGATGGTTCCCTGATCTTTGATATCAAAGGCGGCCGGCACCCCGTCGTTGAGGCGTCCGCGCGCGGCGGCGGCGCCCAGTTCGTCGCCAATGATTGCCGGATCGGCGATCAGGACGGCGCCAAATTATGGCTCGTCACCGGCCCGAACATGGCCGGCAAATCGACGTTTCTCCGTCAGAACGCCCTCATCGCCGTTCTCGCCCAGGCCGGTGGCTTCACGCCGGCGCGGCATGCGCATATCGGCGTCGCCGACCGGATTTTTTCGCGCGTCGGGGCATCTGACGACATCGCGCGCGGGCGGTCGACCTTCATGGTCGAAATGATTGAAACGGCGGCCATCCTCAATCAGGCGAGCGAGCGCTCGCTGGTCGTTCTTGATGAAATCGGCCGCGGGACATCCACCTTCGACGGCATGTCGATCGCGTGGGCGGCGGTGGAGCACCTGCACGACAACAATCGATGCCGCGGTCTGTTCGCGACGCATTATCACGAGCTGACGGCCTTGTCGGAACGGCTGGCCCGGCTTGAAAACGTGTCGATGCGCGTCAAGGAATTTAGAGGCGATGTCGTATTCCTTCACGAAGTCGCTAATGGTCCGGCCGACCGGTCGTACGGCGTTGCCGTCGCCCGCCTCGCCGGATTGCCGGCGGAGGTCATCGCGCGCGCAAACCAGTTGCTGAAACGGCTGGAGAGCGACGGCCGCCGGTCCGGCGCGATTGAGGACCTGCCGCTTTTCGCGGCGGCGCCCGAAACCGCTGCTGCAATGGAAAAAACCGATTTGCTCCGCGCGGCGCTTGAGGAAATCGACCCCGACGCCTTGACGCCTCGCGATGCGCTCGATGCGCTTTACCGATTGAAATCGCTCCTCGAAACTGATTGATTTGTTGCGGCGCAAAACAAGGCTGGGCGTTCAGGTCCCGCCTTTCCGCGGGGCGAGAATTTGAGCGAATCCGGAGCGATAACGAAGCCCGGCGCGATCGAACAGCGCCTTTCCGGCGCGATCACGGAAGATCGCACCGGCCAGAGCTTCGGCAGCGTCGGGATCACCCTGAAAAAGGCGCTCGCGGAATCGCGTCGGACGCTGCTTGAAACGGTTGCGCGCGGCGACGTCATTGCGACGCGTCTTTCACATATCATGGACGAAGCGATAGCGACGATTGCGCGGGCGGCCGTCGCCGATGCGCCCGCCAATGCGCGGATCGCCATTGCGGCGACAGGCGGGTACGGCCGTTCGCAGATCGCGCCCTTATCCGATGTCGATCTTCTCATCCTTCACGCGGGCGTCGGCGAAGAAGAACTGAAGTCGATCGTCAACGCGATCTTGTACCCGCTATGGGACGCGGGGCTGACAGTCGGGCAGGGGGTGCACACGCCGGCGACGGCGATCAGGCTGGCGGCCGGCGACATGACGGCGATGACGGCTTTTCTGGATGCGCGCTTTATTTTTGGCGATGAAAAAGTCTTCAAGGATTTTTCCTCGAAATTCGACCTCCTGCGCTGGCGGATGAAATCCAGATTTGTGAAAGCCAAGCGCGAAGAACAAGAACTTCGCCATGACAGTTCAAATCAGTCACGTTATCTTTCCGAGCCTGATCTGAAAGAAGGAAAGGGCGGCCTGCGGGATATTCACGTCATCGGCTGGATATATCGCGCGCTTTACGGCCGTCCGTTGAGCGCCGCGCCCAAACGCGGCGCGATTTTCAGGCCTGAAGATGCGGAATCCTTGCGCAAGGCGGAACGATTTCTCCTGTCATTGCGGGTTCATCTTCATGAATTGCGCGGCCGTGCGGATGAAAGGCTGACCTTTGACATCCAGCCTGCGCTAGCAGAACGCCTCGGCTATGCGGACCGCGCCGACATGTCGGCGGCGGAACGCATGATGAAACACTATTTTCTCAATGCGATGGAAATCGGGCGGCTGACCAGGATTTTCTGGGCGCGGCTCGAAGAAGAAAACGCCAAACTTCTTGATCGTGCGCCGACGCCGCTGCCGAAGACCCTTTCCGCAGACGAGTTAGGAAAAAAGGTCAACCTGCGGATAAAAAACGGGCGACTCGATTTTGCAAGCGCCGCCGCCGCCAAACGCGACCCGATCGATCTGTTCCGTTATTTCCGCGCGTTCGCCAAGCGGCCCGATATTGATTTTCATCCTGATGCGCTCGACCTGATTTCCAAATGTGCGATCTCGATTACCAGCGACGTAAGGCGCAATCCGGATATCGCCAGATTGTTTGTGGCGACGATCACAACGGCCAAGGATCCCGTCAAACTCTTGCGCGTGATGTCCGAAACCGGGCTTTTGGGCAAATACGTGCCGTCGCTCGGGCGCATTACGGGTCGCGTTGAATATGGTCTTTTCCGTCGATATTCCATGGAAGAGCATGTCTTCCAGGCGGTCGGCATTCTCGCGAAAATCAAGAGCGGAGCGCTCGTCGACGAACACCCGATTGCGACATCCATTCTGAAGGAAGAAGCGGATGTTTCGCCGTATTTCGTGATGACGCTGCTTCATCAGTCCGGCTGGGCGCTGAAAGATCAGGATCTTGAAAACGCACAGGCGCTGATCGCGCGTATCGCCAAGCGGCTCGGCGCGGGCGAAGCGACGGGCGATCTTGCATGGTGCGCCGCGCGCCCGCTTTCCATGGTCGGCGTCGCCAATCGGCGAAATCTCGGTGAGGCGCGCGCCATCGCCGATTTCGCTTCGAGCGTCGAATCGACGGCGCGCCTGAGGATGTTGCTGGTGCTGACAGTTTGTCACCTTCGCGCGGTCAGCGACAGCGCGTGGGATGAATGGACCCGCAAGCAGATTTCAACACTCTATTTCGGCGCTCTCGCCTGGCTTGAGGGCGGCGAAGACGCGTTGTCGAAATGGATGCGCGATCTTGCCGACGAAACGCGGCGAGAGGCCGAGACGGCGCTAGCGGACTGGCCCAAAGTGGAGAGAACGGCGTTCCTCAAACGTCTGTCTAACGCAACGCTCGCAATGATTGATCCGCAGACCTTCACGCGTGCGGCGGCGCTCGCGCGCAGCGCGGAAGCGTGCGGCGTTGCGGCCTCCATTCGCGACGCCGGCGTTGAAGCGATCGTCTACGCCGATGACCGGCGCGGCCTTCTCGCCGATCTCGCCGGCGCTGTCGCCGGCGTCGGCGGCGACGTCAGAAACGTCCATGCCCTGACCCTTGAAGACGGCAAGGTCATCGACGTGTTTCTCGTCCGCGCGCCGGAAGGACAGGAAGGTGAGGCGCTCGCCGGTTTCGTGCGCTCGCTTCACAGCGCGCTGCTGGACGCGGCGCGCGTCAAGCCTGCTGAGGCGCCGATCCTCTCGCGCCGGATCGGCGATCGCCGCGCCATCTTCTCCGTTCCTTCCGTTGTTCGAATGGACGCACACGCATCGGATGAAGCGCTGGTTGTCGAAGCGGAAGGCAAGGACCGCCCCGGCCTCCTTTACGCCCTCACCGCGGGGCTCGCCGAACTTGGCGTGCAGATTCGATCGGCCCATATCGCGACCTATGGCGAACGGGTCGTCGACGCCTTTTACCTCCAGACTGAAGACGGCGCCAAAATCACCGACAAGCGCATGCTGGCGGCGATTGAAAAACGCCTCCTCGGCGGCCTTGGCGATGGAGCCAGGGGCGCATTGCGAAACGCTGTTTGAGCGTTGCGCGAACCACGTTAACGCCGGGGTCACAATTCCGGCGGATGGTCCGCTGAATTCGGTCAATTTAGTCGGTCAGACAGTGCGCCCATGAGCGGCAATCTCTTCAAATCGTTAGCGACCGTCAGCGGGATGACAATGGCGAGCCGCGTGATGGGATTTGCGCGGCAGGTCCTCATCGCAGGCGTTATCGGCGCTGGCGGAAATCCTGTCGCTGACGCCTTCTGGGCGGCGTTCCGCCTACCGAACATGTTTCGGCGCCTTTTTGCGGAAGGCGCCTTTCAGGCGGCGTTCGTGCCGCTATTTCAAGGCAAGCTCATCAGTGAAGACAAGGAAGCCGCAAAGCGTTTCGCTGAAGAGGTGATGGCGTTCCTGCTTTTCGTCCTGATCGGTCTCACTGCGTTGGTTGAGATCGCCGCGCCGTTGTTTGTGCACCTCCTCGCATCGGGTTTCGCCGACGATCCGGAGAAATTCGACCTGACCGCGCTCTATTTGCGGATCATGTTTCCCTATCTCGCCTGCATGTCGCTTGTCGGTCTTCTTTCCGGCGTTCTCAATTCTCTCGACCGGTTCATGGCCTATGCGGGGGCGCCGCTGATCCTCAATGTCTGCCAGATTGCGGCGATCGTCATTTTTGCGGGGCAGGAGATCCACGTTACGGGCGAGATGCTCGCCTGGGCGACGGCGATCAGCGGCTTTCTGCAATTGTGGCTCCTTGTCTGGGGCGCGAAACGTCAGGGCTATCTTCTGAAATTGCGTGCGCCGCGCCTGACGCCTGCTGTCAAACGCCTGCTGGTTCTTGGCGCGCCGGGCTTTCTTTCCGCCGGCGCGACGCAGATCAACATTATCATCGGAACCAACATAGCCTCTCAACAGCCCGGCGCCGTGTCGTGGCTGATGAACGCCGACCAGCTTTATCAGCTGCCGCTCGCCGTCGTCGGCACGGCGCTTGGCGTCGTTCTTCTGCCGATGTTGTCGCGGCGCGTGAAGGAAGGCGATGAGAAAGGCGCGATGCACGCCATCAACAGATCGCTCGAATTGTCGGCGGTGCTGACATTGCCGGCGGCGGCGGCTTTCATCATCATGTCGGCGCCGATTTGCGAGGCGCTCTTTGTCGGCTTCGCGACGGATGCGCTGGGGCTGTTCGGCGGGCGGAGTTCCGCATTCACCGCTGAAGATGTCAAATGGACGGGATGGGCGCTCGCCATCTATGGCTGGGGTTTGCCGGCCTTCGTCTGGCAACGGATTTTCGCGCCGGCGTTCTTCGCCCGCGAGGACACGCGAGCGCCGATGAATTATGCGCTGGTCGCGATCGGCGTGAACACGGCGCTGGCGCTGATCCTGTTTCCGAGATTTGGATTTCTGGCGGTCGCCTTCGCAACCGTCTTCGCCGCCTGGCTCCAGGTTCTCCAGCTTTCATTCAACCTGTGGCGGCGCGGTCAATTCCGGGCTGACGAGCGCCTCGTGTCGCGGGCGCCGCGAATTCTCGGCGCGACCGCGGCGATGACCGCCTTTGTCTGGTTCGCGCTCAGTCATTCAGGCGTCCTCAGCGGGTTTCTGTTCGACCGCTACTGGGCGGCCGTAATCCTTATCGCCGGGGCGGGCGTTCTTGTTTACGGGGGGGCGCTTCTCGCCCTTGGCGGCGTGCGCCTCAGCGACTACAAGGCCTACTCCAGAAACCGCAAAAGCTTCTAAGGCGGACGTCATGACCGGCTATCAAGGCCCGGAGCGGGTGTTTTCGGGCATCCAGCCGTCGGGCGGCATGCATCTCGGCAATTATCTCGGCGCGATCCGGAAATTTGTCGATCTCCAGACACAGCATGAGTGCCTCTATTGCGTTGTCGATATGCACGCGATCACGGTCTGGCAGGACCCAAAGAGCCTTCGCGATCAGACGTTTCATATCGCCGCCGCCTATCTCGCCGCCGGCGTTGATCCTGCGAAAGCGACCGTGTTTCATCAGTCGGCGGTTCCGGCGCATGCCGAGCTCGCCTGGATCTTCAGTTGCGTCGCAAGGCTCGGCTGGCTCGACCGGATGACGCAGTTCAAGGACAAGGCGGGTAAGGATAAGGAGCGCGCTTCTGTCGGCCTCTATACCTATCCGGTGCTGATGGCCGCCGATATTCTTGTCTACAAGGCGACGCATGTGCCGGTCGGCGAAGACCAGAAGCAGCATCTTGAACTTTCGCGTGACATTGTCGGGCGGTTCAATCGCGAATTCGATGCGCCTGATTTCTTTCCGTTGCCGGAGCCGTTGATCAAGGGCCCCGGCGCACGCGTCATGAGCCTGCGCGACGGAACCGCGAAGATGTCGAAATCAGATGCGTCCGAACAGGCGACAATCTATTTGATCGATGACGCGGATACGATCGCGAAGAAGATCAAGAAAGCCAAGACCGATCCGGAACCGTTGCCGAGCGAACCGAAGGGCCTCGAAAGCCGGCCGGAGGCCGCGAACCTCGTCGGCATTTATGCGGCGCTCTCGAGCAAGAGCGATGAGGACGTTTTGAGAGAGTTCGGCGGTGAGGGATTTGGCAAGTTCAAGCCTGCCCTTGCCGATCTCGTCGTCGAAAAGATTGCGCCGATCGGCGCCGAGATGCGCCGTCTTCAGGCGGATCCCGGCCATTTGCGGCAGGTGCTGGTCGCCGGCGCGGAACGCGCGTCGGCGCTGGCCGAGAAGACGGTCCGGGACGTCAAGGAGATCGTGGGCTTTGTCGTTTGAAGCCCTCGCTTCATCGAATGCCGTGTTTGGCGTTCGTCTCGTCGTTTGGTAGAGTTTCGCCTTGAATTCAACGAAAGGCTGCCATGCGGAGCCATTTGACAGCATTCGGCGTCGGGGCCGGTTTGTCGCTGCTCGCAGCCGGCGTCGTCGCTCTTGTCGCGCCGCGCTTCGCGGACGCCGTATCGGACGCGGACGGCGTTCATATTGTCAATATTGGGAACGGGGACAGCGGGTCCTTCCATCTCAAGGATGACGGGCTGAACGTGTCAGCCGACTGGAAAGGCGAGTTTGCAATCGCCGCCGATGGCCGGTCCCTGTCTTCCCTGCGCGGAAAGCTGGAAATCGTTTCGGTCGAAAAGGACGCAAAGCGCAAAGCCTCTTTCGAACGCGAGGGCGACGGCGTCAGAGTGCGCGCCTTTGTCGGCGACAAGGAAACTTCACCGGAAACGGCGGCGGAAACCGAAGCCGCCGATTTGCTCCAGCTTTTCGCCCGCTCGTCCGGCGTCAACGCCGAAACGCGGGTCAAGGCGATGCTGGCGGACGGCGGCAAAAAGCGCGTCATCGATGAAATCGGCGTTTTGAAAAGCGCTCATGCGGTTGGCGCTTACGTCGAATCCCTCGCAAGCGCGACGAAGTTGACGAAAGAAGAAATCTCGATTCTTGTTGAACGGCTGAAGGGACTCGAAAGCGACTATTCGAAACGGACCGCAATTTCGGCGCTTCTTCGCGCGCAATCGCTTGACGATGCAAGCGTTGAAGAGGTGCTCGACGTCGCCAAGACGATCAAGGGAGACCACGAGCTTCGTCTTGTCATTGAAGACATCACGGATGAAGAGCTTGGCGCGCGCAACCTGACAATAGCGACGCGGCTGATTGAGCAGATCGAGGGCGATCACGAAATCCGGCTCGCCCTGTCATCGCTTCTTGAAAGCGAGCGGCTTAGCGACGCTGATGCGGCGAGGCTGC
>JAGRED010000385.1 GCA_020446725.1 Parvularculaceae bacterium
AGGCTGGACCTATTACAATCTCGGCGCGCCTTCGACGCTCCTTAAAGCCTTTGTCACCAAATCGCGCTGCTTCTCGCTCCTTGATCGCGGCGCGGGCATGTCAGCGCTAGAGCGCGAACGCGCGCTCGCCGCCGGCGGACAATTGCAGCGCGGGTCGAATATGGGTGCGGGACAAGTGAAAGCGGCGGACTATGTCCTCGTCGCCGACATTGCGAATACGGATTCGAACGCTGGCGGCAGCGCTGTCGGCGGCGTCGCGGGCGCCGTCATCGGCGGCCGGGTCGGCGGCCTTCTCGGCGGCGTCAAATCGAAGCGCGTCGAGGCGCAGACTGTTCTGACGCTGATGAATGTCCGCACCTCGGAAATTCAGGCGGCGGCTGAAGGATCGGCGTCCAAGAAAGACATCGGCTTCGTCGCTGGCGGCGGATACGGTTTCGGCGGCGCGATCGGCGGCGGTTATGAAGACACCGAAGTCGGCAAGGTCGTCACCTTCGCGTTTCTCGACGCCTATCGGCAGATCGTCGGCCAGCTCGGCGGCCTTCCGGACAGCGCATCGGCGGAGGCGCCGAAGGAAGCCTTCAAGGTCTCCGTGAAATCGGTCGAGCTGAAGCGCTCGCCATCATCGTCCTCCAGCGCCGTCAGGTCGCTTGAAAAAGGCGACATGGTCTACCCGACCGGCGCCAAGGAAGACATGTGGTGGGAAGTCGAAGACGAAAACGGCAATGTCGGCTGGATCGAGAATCCGAACCTGAAGCCGGTAGAATAAGCCGGATTTCGGCCCCGGCGGGAAATTCGCCCCGTCTAAATACGCACTGATCGCGCCTCATCCTGCGTATGAGGCGTCATGCTTGCGGCCCGTGAGGCGCTGAAAGGCCGAATCTCAGGCTTGTGCGTTGCCCAGAACCCACAGTTTCTGCGGAAATGTGAGTATTGGCCGCGCAGGGAGCGTAAAAGGGTTAACCAAACCGATATATGACCCAATGGCGACGGCTGGTCACCTGACCGGCTTGTCGCAACCGCGTCTCCGCCCGCCGCTAAGGGCTTGAGATCGGTCGCGGAAACGCCTTTCTCCGAAAGAAAGGCGCGAATGGCGCGGATAGTTGGAGGACTTCATGCTGAGAGGAAGCGTTTCACTCCTCGCCCTGCTCGCCGTCGGCTGCGCCAGCGTTGATCAGGAATTGCTGACGGCGCAATTGCCGGAAGCGCCTTCCAGCTGGGCGGCGACCGACGATGTCGGCGATCCGCCGGTCGGCGACTGGCTCGCGCCTTTCGGCGACGACGCGCTGTACGGGCTCGTCAATGAAGCGATGGCGCACAATAACAATCTCCGCGCCGCGGCGGCCAATCTCGAAGCGGCGCGCGCCGGCGCGAAAATCACACGCGCGAACCTGTTCCCGCAATTGAACGCGCAAGGCGGCGCCAGCCGCAACGCGATCGTGTCCGATCCCTCGCTCGCTGCTCAGGCGGGCGGCGCGCCGGTCGGCAGCGGAACAAGCGCGAAAGATCTCGAAGCGCAATTCGGCGTCGACTCGGACGGCGACGGCAATCTTGACGGGCTTGATCTCTTTATCGGCCCCGCCGGCGGCGCCCCGGGACAGGACGGCATCGCGGAAAGTCCTCTCCCCAATCGCCGCGTCTACATCAACAACTATTCGATCGGCGCTCAGATCAACTGGGAGCTCGACCTGTGGGGACGCCTCTCTGACGAAACACGCGCGGCGTATAAGGACGCCGGCGCCAGTCTCGCGGACTTTGAAGCCGCGCGGCTTTCGATCGCCGGCGCCGCAACTCAATCCTGGTTCGGACTGATTGAAGCCCGCCAACAACGCGAACTCGCAGAACGCGACGTCGCCGCGCGCGAGAGTAATCTGCGCGTGACGGAACGTCGTTACGACAGAGGCGTCGCATCGAGCCTCGACGTTCGCCTGTCACGCTCGGCGCTCGGCAGCAGCCAGGCGAATCTCGCCTTCCGTCAGCGAACGGAGAAAGAAGCTGCGCGGCGCCTTGAAGTGCTGCTCGGCCGGTATCCGGCCGCGGAACTTGCAGCGGCGGAAAGCCTTCCCGAACTGCCACCGCTTTCCGGCGCCGGCGCGCCGGGCGACATTCTCGCTCGTCGTCCCGACCTGATCGCCGCCGAAGCGCGCATGGAGGCGAACGGGCTCCGCGCGCGCGCAGCGCGCAAGGCGCTGTTGCCGCGCTTGACGCTCTCATCGCAAATCGGCACCAGCGGTCCTGATCTCTCCGACATTCTCGACCCGGAACGTCTCGCCGGAAACATCGCAGCGGGCCTTTTCCAGCCCCTGTTCCAGGGCGGCAGGGTCAGGGCTAACGCCAAGCGCCAGCGCGCGATCGCTGAAGCCTCTCTCCTCACCTATGCGCAGACCGCGCTGCAAGCCTATGAGGAAGCGGAGAACGCAATCGACGCGGAAACCTTCCTGGCGGCGAGCGAAAGCGCGCTGAAGCTTGCCTATGAAGAAGCGGCGGCGGCGGAAGATCTGACCGAACGGCGCTACGCCAGCGGCACCGCGACGATTTTCGACCTTCTGAACGCACAGACGCGTCGCATTTCCGCGGAAAGCTCCTATATCCAGGCGCAACGCCAACGCGTTTCAAACCGCGTCGCGCTCTATCTTGCGATCGGCGGAGACTTCATTACGGAGGCGGCCGCTGTCGCAGACGCCGGGCCGCCGGACGGCGGCTGAATTCAGTAATCGAGTAATGGGCTCACACCATGTTTCGTAAAATAGTTACAATCGGCGGCACAATCGGCATTTTCGCCGGCGGCATCGCTCTAATTTCGGTGATGGGCGCGATGCGCCCAAAGGTGAAACCGGAAGAGGTCGCCCTGGCGCCGCCGGCTGTATTCTACACGACAGCAGCGCCGGGCGCCGTGACGCTCGACGTCACCGCGCAAGGTGAAGTGCGCCCGCGGACCGACATCAATTTAACGGCGGAAGTCGCCGGCCGCATCGTGAGAACATCCGACGCGTTCGTAATCGGCGGCGCGTTCGTTGAAGGCGACCTGCTGGTCAAAATTGAAGACGCTGATTACCTCGCCGCCGTCGCCGGCGCAAAAGCGCGCGTCGCACAGGCCGAAGAGCTGCTACGCCGTGAGGAAGCCGAATCCGATCTCGCGCGGAAGGATTATGAAGCGCTCGGCCGTGACGCCGATCCGAGCGAGCTGACGCTGCGCATGCCGCAACTCGCACAGGCGCGCGCCTCATATGCAGCCGCCAGGGCGGATTACAGCGCAGCGAAACTCAATCTGGAACGCACCGAAATAAGGGCGCCGTTTAACGGGCGCGTGCGTGAGCGCACCGCGGGCGTCGGCCAGTTCATTTCGCCCGGCGCGCCGATTGGAAGAATCTTTTCGACCGATATCGCGGAAGTGCGCCTCCCCCTGACGGATACGGACCTCGCAAAGCTCGGTCTCTCCGTCGCCTATGTCGAGACAGAAAAAGAGCCCGGCCCGCCGGTCGTTCTGTCGGCGTCCTTCGCTGGCGTGTTTCACGAGTGGGACGCCCGCATCGCCCGCACGGACGGCGCGATCGATCCCTCGACACGCCAGATCGGCGCCATTGCAGTTGTTGACGACCCTTACGGCGCGGGCGCCGATGAAGGCGCGCCGCTCGCCATGGGTCTCTTCGTCGACGCCCGAATTGAAGGCCGCCCGATCCAGAATGCGATCGTGCTGCCGCGCACGGCGCTTTACGGCCGCGACACGGTCTACATCATCAAGGCGGACGACACGCTGGAGCAGCGCAAGGTCAACGTCGTTTCCGCGGATAGAGACACAATCACGGTCGCTGGCGGCGTCGCCGAAGGCGAACGCGTCGCCACGTCGCCTTTGCGCGGCGCAAAAGGCGGCGACAAGGTTTCGCCGACCCTGACGACGGACTTACCCGGCGCTAGCCGCGGCGACGATGAATCGGAAGCTGTTTCCAGCGCCGTCCGTCAGGGGGCGCTTCAGTGAACGGCCTCATTACCTGGTGGGCGAAAAATCCGATCGCAGCGAACCTGCTGCTGATCGCGATCATCATCGCCGGATTTTTCGGTTTCTCCCGGATCGAGCGCGAGGTTTTTCCGTCAGCCGACTTTAACGGCGCGACAATCTCGGTCGCCTGGCCCGGCGCATCGCCGCAGGAAATTGAAGAACAGATCATCCTCCGGATCGAGGAAGCGATTTCCGGCGTCGACGGCATTAAACACATCGATTCAACGTCGCGGGAAAACTCCGCCACGATCAATGTCGAAGGCATCGACTCGATCGATGCGACGCGCTTTCTCAATGAAATCAAGAATCGCGTCGACGGCATCTCGACGCTTCCGCGTGACGCGTTTCCGCCCGTCATCTCCCAATGGAGAAACCAGGACGGCGCCGTCTTCATGGCGCTCTATGGCGATCTAGACGAACGCGAGCTGACGCGCCTCGCGCGTTCGCTGCGCGACGAACTCGCTCAGTTGCCGAACGGATCGCCGCTTGTCGATCTTTGGGGCGCCCGTCAGGAAGAAGTGTCTATCGAGGTTTCCGAAGAGGCGCTGCGCCGCTTCGGCCTCACCTTTGATGACGTTGCGCGCGCCGTTCGCGGCTCTTCGCTGAACATCGCCGCCGGACAGGTCAGAACGGAAACCGGCAACATCCAGGTCGCCGCGCGCGCGCTCGCCGACAGCGAAGAGGAATTCGGCGCTATCGTCGTTCGACAACTGCCGGACGGATCGATCATTCGGGTGAGCGACATCGGCGTTGTCGTTGACGGCTTTGAAGACGCCAAATCAAAGCGCACTATGAACGGCAAGCCGTCGATCTCGATTGCGGTTCAGGCCCCTGAGACGCTCAACATCGTCTCCCTGTCCAAGGCGGTCACGGAATGGGTCGACAAAAAGAACAAGGAGCTCGACGGCCGCGCCGAGGTTTACATCTGGTTCAACACCGCGAGCATCTATTTCAGCCGCATGGAGCTCGTCGGCGGCAACGCCGTGCAAGGCCTTGTGCTGGTTCTCATCTGTCTCGTGCTGTTCCTGCGGCCGGCCGTCGCCTTCTGGTCCGCGATCGGCATCCCGGTCGCTCTTTTCGGCGCGTTCGCGCTGATGCCGGCCTTCGGCGTTTCGCTCAATATCCTGTCCCTGTTCGGCTTCCTTCTCGTCATCGGCATCGTCGTCGACGACGCAATCGTCGTCGGCGAGAACATTCACACGCAAGCCGAAGAAGGGCGCGGCGGCGTCGACGGCGCGATACTCGGCGCGCAACTCGTTGCAAAGCCGGTCATATTCGCCGTACTAACGACGATCATCGCCTTCCTGCCATGGCTCTTCATCGGCGGCGGCACATCCGATTTCACCAAGCACATCTCCTATACGGTGATTTTCGCCCTGCTCTTCTCTCTCGTCGAGGCGTTTTTCATCCTCCCTTCGCACCTTGCGCATCTCCAGAAGGAGGATAAATCCGGCTTCTACCACCGCATGCAAAGCCTGTTCGCCGACGGGCTTGTCAATTTCGCCCACCGGAACGTCAAACCGATGGTGCGGCTGGCGTTGCGCCTGCGCTATTTCACCGTCGCCTTTTTCATTGTCTGTTTCATGATTTCCTTTTCTCTGCTCCAGCAGGGTTGGGTCGCCTTCAAGTTCATGCCTGAGGTGCAGGGAACCTTCATATCGCTCAACGTGCGCCTGCCTGAAGGCGCGCCCTATTCGCGTAGCCTCGAAATCTACGATGAGGTTGAACGTGCTGCGAATGAAATGAAAACCGAGCTCGGCCGGATCAAAGACGAAGACTTTGTCCAGTCGATCTATATCAACGCTCGCGAGGGAACGGTCGTTTCCTACGTCAACATCATCGATGGCCAGAAACGCAAGCAGTCGACGAAACAGATCGCCGAACTCTTCCGTGAAAAACTCGGCGACATTCCGGACGCCGAGGAAGTCAATGTCGGTTACACTATTAATGACGGCGGGCCGGACTTTTCTTTCGGCGTCGAGGCGGCCGATCTCGACGAGCTGCGCATAGCGACGGTCGACATCCAGAACTATCTGCGCAGCATTCCGGGGCTCTACGACGTTCGCAACAGCCTTCAGTCGGAAACGCCGGAACTCCAGATCGTCATGAAGCCTGGCGCGGAACGGTTCGGCCTTACGCTCGCCGATGTGTCGAGACAGGTAAGGCAGGCGTTTTACGGCGAAGAGGTTCAGCGTCTGCCCCGTAACGGTCAGGACGTTCGCGTCATGGTGCGTTATCCGGCCGAGGCGCGTGAATCGCTTGTGTCGATCGAATCGATGCGCATTCGCACCGCTGACGGGCGCGAGGTGCCGCTGACAGCGGTTGCAGACGCGAAATTCGCGCCGAGCTACAAGCGCATCGACCGCCGCGACCGCAAACGGTCGGCGCAAGTCACGGCGGAAATGCCCGAAGGCGCCGACCGGGCGGCGATCCTCAAGGTCTTCAACGAAGAGTTCATCCCCCAATGGCGTGAACGTCATCCGGGCGCGAGCCTCGCCGCACGCGGCGACGCCGAAGCGCAGGCGGAATTCATGGCGGATATAGGCTCGCTATACATCGCCGCCGTCATCGCGATGTACATGCTTATCGCAATCGCCTTCGGCTCCTATTGGCAGCCATTGCTCATTATGTCGGCGATCCCATTCGGCTTCATGGGCGCAATGTTCGGGCATTTCCTGCTCGGGCTTGATTTCGCCCTGTTCTCATTCTTCGGCGTCGGCGCCGCGGCTGGCGTTGTCATCAACGACAATCTTGTTCTCATCGACTATGTGAACAGACTGCGCGCGCAGGGCATGGGGGCGATCGCTTCACTGACGAAAGCCTCCGTTGACCGTTTCCGGCCGATCCTGCTGACATCGATTACGACGTTCTTCGGCCTGATGCCGATCATGTTCGAACGCTCGACCGACGCGCAATTCTTGATGCCGACCGTTGTCGCGCTCGCGTGGGGCGTCTTTTTCGCCCTGTTCGTCACCGTCTTCTTCGTGCCGTCGATGTACGCCGTGGGCGCCGACATTGCGCGCTTCTATCGCTGGGCGTGGACGGGCGTAAAGCAGGCGCCGGTCGGTTTCGGCAAATCGGCGGAGCAGGATTTCGACGCCGACGACCTGGATTCGCCGCGCCGCGGCCCGCCGCCCGTTTTACGGCCGGCTGAATAAGAAAGGCCGGTTTTCGCCGAAGTCGTTAACCTTGCGTTAAGGACTCAGGCGCATCGTCATAAGGTCTTCTCCCGAGAAGATACCCCACCATACCCCACGATAGTGAGTACCGGCCGCGTTTCCCCAAGACGCGGCCGTCTCGCTGTTTAGGCCGCACGGGAGCGAAACCGGATACGGCAGACGACTGAAAATACTGCGAAAATTTACTGTGGATTCGGCGCGGGCCCTTTGCTATAGGGCGACCCGCGCAGCTATTCCCCGATAGCTCAGTTGGTAGAGCATTCGACTGTTAATCGAATGGTCGCTGGTTCGAGTCCAGCTCGGGGAGCCACTAAATGTCGCAAAAGATTCAATGGGTTAATTGCCAAAATTATCGACCCCATTTTTAATTTCGAACTCTTTGTGTAAGGCCTGAGGGGCCCGAGAAATTGGCGGAATTTTAGAGTGCAGATCTCACCTATAACGGTCGCCCGTTTTATCGGAAAATCACTCTTGAAAAGGTGACGAGGCGTTTCGTCCGGCATGTGTTCAGAACATGCGTCCGCCTAGCGAGCGAGTTCGGTCGATAGTCTACGCCTTACTCCAATTTGACTTTTTCCAAATCCCTACGCCCCACCATCTCGAAAAACTTTCGAAATGACGCATCAACTGCCGCTCTCGCGCCGCCGACGATGTTCCGCCGCCAAGTGTAGCCGTATATGTCATCAAACGCGTAGCCATCCAGAACAGCGCGAATATGGGCAACGTCTTCCGGACGCATTGGAATAGCGTTGGGGTAAGAATACATGAACGAGACGTGTTTGCAGTTCGCGGAGACCTGGAGCGCATCGCCGGACAAAAGTGCGCCCGCAGGCCGGCGCGCATCGCGCCAGTGCAGCGCTACACTGCCCGGAAAATGACCGCCGCAGCGCAGGAGGGTCATGCCGGGTGCAAGCTCAAATTCGTCATCTTTCCAGAATTCGGCATTCTTGACACCGACGTTTTCCGCCCATTCCCAGTCAAGTTCATGGAGATAGATCGGAATACCGCCAAGTGCGTCGCTCCAATCCTGCATAGCTGCATAAAAATGGGGGTGCGAGATGGCGATGGCGTCAATCGGCCCGTCTCGTGTAATCGCCGCCACCGCTTCATCAGTCACCAGGCTGAGGCTTTCCCACATGACGCTCATCGCCGCGCCGCGTACGATGAGCGCGCGCTGGTTGATGGCGAATAACGGGTCGACGCCTACTCCAATGACGCCGTCATCACACTTGATAATCACTTTTTG
>JAGRED010000386.1 GCA_020446725.1 Parvularculaceae bacterium
AGGCGGATCAGCGTCCCGGCCGGATCGCCCGACACCTCGATCAGGTTTTGCGGTTTCCAGACCAGCGCCGTCGTTGAGGCGTCGCCGAACTTGCTCTCGAGCGCGGCGGCGACGGTCGCAAGATCGTCGGCGGCCGTATAAATCGTGTGCGTTTCACCGGCGGTTTCAACGTCGCTTGCGCCGGCGTCGATCGCAGCTTCAAGCATCGCGTCCTCATCAGCGACCGCTAGCGGGTATTCGATCGCGCCGACGCGATCGAACATGAACGAGACGGAACCTGTTTCACCGAGATTGCCGCCGTTCTTGGAGAAGATCGAACGCACGTCGCCCGCCGCCCGGTTGCGATTGTCAGTCAGCACTTCGACGATGACGCCGATGCCGCCCGGACCGAAGCCTTCATACCGGATGTTTTCATAGCCGGGCCCGTCCGCGCCCGCCGCCTTCTTGATCGCGCGCTCGATGTTGTCCTTCGGCATCGATTGCGCTTTCGCCGCCTGAATTGCGAGCCGCAGGCGCGGGTTGAAAGCGGGGTCCGGCGCGCCGAGCTTGGCCGCCACCGTGATTTCTTTTGACAGTTTGGAGAACAGCTTGGACCGCTTGGCGTCCTGCTTGCCCTTGCGGTGCATGATGTTCGCAAATTGCGAGTGTCCGGCCATCGACGCTTCTCACGCTTGTCTTGATCTAGGGAAGGCGGGGCCATACCAAGCCGGAACCGCTGATTTCAAGAGGGCGAAAGCGAAATGCTGGATTTGCAAGGGAAAACGGTGCTGGTGACGGGCGCTTCGAGAGGCATCGGCGCGGCGATCGCGGGGCAGGCGGCGAAAGCGGGGGCGCGGGTTCTCGTTCATGCGTCATCCCCCGGCGCCGCGATTGAGGCGGTGGCGGCCTCGATCGGCGCGCCCGCGTCGGACGTCATCTGCGAAGACCTGAGCCTAGCGGACGCCGGTTTTCGCCTGTTCGACCGCGCCCTCGGCGCATCCGGAAAAATCGACGGCGTCGTCAACAACGCCGGCATCTATATTGAATCGTTTTTGGGCGGCGCGCGCGCGGACTGGACAGCGAGCTGGATGAAAACGCATGCGGTCAATGTCCAGGCGCCGGCGGATGTCTGCCATGCGGCGATCGATCACTTCCGCGAGACCGGCGGCGGCATCGTCGTCAATGTCGCGAGCCGCGCCGGCCATCGCGGCGATTCGATCGACGGCGCCGCCTATGCGGCTTCGAAGGGCGCCGTCCTCGCGATGACGAAAACCTTTGCGCGCCAGCTTGCCGCGGAGAACATGCTCTTCTATGCGATCGCGCCGGGATGGGTCGAAACGCGCATGGCGCCGAAAGACATTGAAGCGCGTTCGAAAGCCGTATCGGAAATTCCGCTCGGCCGTGTCGCCGATCCGGAAGAGGTGGCGGCTATGTGCGTCTTTCTTCTCACCGGCGCCTGCGCGTCAGCGACCGGCGCCACATTCGATATCAATGGCGCGAGCTACGTCAGATAGAAGGCGCGGCGCCTTTAAGGCATCCGCCGATACGCAGGGGTTCGATCGACACGGCGCGGCCTGACGGATCCGTCTCGATGATGACTGCGCACAAGGTCGCTTCGCCCGCGGCGGGCTGGAAGCGTTGCGCCGGCATCTTCGTAATGAAGCGGTTCAGCGGTTCGGTCTTTTCCATACCGATGACGCCGTCATAATCCCCGCACATGCCGATATCGGTGATATAGGCGGCGCCGCCTGACAGGACGCGATCGTCCGCGGTCGGCGTATGCGTGTGCGTGCCGACAACGGCTGAAACACGGCCGTCGAGGAAATGGCCCATCGCCTGTTTTTCGCTGGTCGCCTCGGCGTGGAAGTCGACGAGGATCGCGTCGGCGTCGCGACCGAGTTTCATACCGGCCATCGCGCCGTCAACGGCGGCGAAGGGGTCGTCGCAAGGATGCATCCCGACTTGCCCCTGCGCATGAACGACAAGAACTGAGCGGCCGTCATTAATCTGATAAAGTCCGGCGCCGCGACCCGGGTTGGACGCGGGAAAATTCAGCGGCCGCAACAGCCGCTCTTCCGTTCTGTAGATATCGGTTTCCTCACGCTGGTCGAATGCGTGATTGCCGGTCGTGATGACGTCGGCGCCGGCGGCGAGGATTTCCTCAACGATGCGCGCGGTGACGCCGAACCCGCCCGCAGCGTTTTCCGCGTTCACTACGATGAAGTCGAGAGAGAGGCGGCGCTTCAGTCTCGGCAATTCGTCAATGAGCGCCGTGCGCCCCGACCGACCGACGATGTCGCCGAAGATTGCGATTTTCATCTTGCCGCCGGCTCCACGGTTTCGCTGAGTGAAATGCTGCCTTTGCCAAGCATCATCCGGGCTGCGAAGTAGAGCAGCAATCCGATCGGCCCGAACATGAAGCAGAAAAAGAGGCTCGGCAGCACGACGATGTGTGTGACATTGCGGCGAATGGCGTCGCGCCCGATCCATGCGCCTACGAACAGGTCGAATACGAGATAGTGGGACCATCCGGTCAACGCGCCGTTCGGGTGATCGAAAATGGCCATGACGCCGGCAAGCGAAGTATAGCTGACGCCTTCCGCATGTGCGCCGAACAGCGCCGCATTAATCAGAAAGGCGGCGTATGTGAGGCCGAAGAAGACCGGATAAAGACCGCTGTGAACGATCGCGCGCGTGCCTGACCATCGCGGCGCGAGTGCGAGAAGCAGCCAGGCGGGCGTGACAGCGACATTGATAAGCGTGAAAACGCCGTCTTCACTCATAGGCCCTCGCAATCATCCGAAACGGTGTTTGACGTCTATCGCTTCGCGTTCGGTGACGATCCAGTCGAGATATTGATCGGTATCGCTCATCGGCAATTTGTCGACTTCTTGTGCGGCGAAGGCGAAGCCGACCGCTAAAATGTCATCCTTACTTCTCAGCGATGCAAGCGTGCGGTCGTAATAGCCGCCGCCATAGCCGAGCCGCGCGCCGTCGCGCGTAAAGGCGAGAAGCGGGGTTACGATGATCACCGGTCGCAGCTCGGGTGCGGCCTCGGTCGGCGTCATGATGCCATTCCGGTCAGGAAAAAGTGCGTCGCCTTCGCGAAAGGCGCGGAATGTCAGTGCGCCGCGTTTTCGCGGCGTCACCGGCAGCGCAATCGGGCAGCCTCGCGAGAGCAATTCCTGCGCAAGCGGTTTCGTATCAAGCTCGTCGCGCAACGGGTAATAAAGCGAGACGACCGCTTCGTCGGGGATCGGGATTCGGTCAAAGAAAATCCGCGCCGCATGAACGCCTGCATCCGGGCGCGCCTTCGCAGCCTCCTTGCGCTCCGCCGCCATGCGCAGGCGCAGAATTTCCTTCGTTCCAGATCCGAAAGGCGAGATCGGCGGCAGGGGCGGCAATATCAAAACGGATCTTCCTGTTCTGAGATCGGCAAGCGCCGCCCTGGCCGTCGGACTTTTATTCGCCCTGGACCCTAAGGACCAGGTGGGCGCCGCATGATGGAGACCACGGTCTCCGCCAGAGGCAGCTCCCGTTCTGTGAGATACGGCCCCGGGGAATGTCGTCCTGACGCGCCGGGCAGCCGCCATGAGATAGGCGCGCGTCCCGGCGAGGTAAAGGGGCGGTCAGGCGCTATTCGGCGGGTTCCGGCGCCTCGGACAACACCGCTTTCAGCCGTTCGACGCCTTCGAGGAAGTCGCCAAGGCGGATGTTTTCATTCGGGCTGTGCTGATTGTTGTCGATGTTCACGCTTGGAACGATTGCCGCGGGGATGCCAAGCGTATCGACCAGCGGCGCGATGGGGATAGACCCGCCGGCGCTTCTGATAAGGATCGGTTCTTCTCCATAGCGCCGGCGCAAGGCGGCGCGCGCAATCTTGCCGGGTTCAGCCTCGAAGTCGGACCGGAAAGCGCCGTAGCTGATTTCATGCGTCAAGGTGACGATGCGTTCGCGTCTGTGCGCTTCTTCACCAATTGGCGCGTGGTCGATGACCTCGAATCCTTGTTCTTCGATGTGCCGGCGGACGAGCTCGACGAGCCGCGCCGGATCGCTTTCTTTCACGGTGCGAATATCAATCTCCGCCGTCGCCATTGACGGAATGATGGTCCTTGCCTCGTCGCCGACCCAGCCTGATGCGAGCCCGCGAATGTTGAGCGAGGGATATTGGATCGCTTCCTGAAGGCTAGCCGCCGTCTTGTCGGCGGCCGAAAGCCCCATGCCCGCAAGGATGGCTTCCTCGTCATCGGGCACGTTCGCCAGCGTTTCTCGAACGCTTCTCGTCAGTTTCACGCCGTCATTGAATCCCTTGATCCGCACCCTGCCGGCGTCATCCTTCATGGAGGCGAGCAGGCGCGCGAGTGCAAGCGCGGGATTGGGAACGAAGTTTCCGTAATGGCCGCTGTGCTGCGGCGCGTTCGGACCATAGGTCGTCAAGGTCAGCGTCGTAATGCCGCGCGCGCCAAAGGTGACAGTCGGCTTGTTCGAGGCATGGGGAGGGCCGTCGAATATGAGAAGGAAATCCGCCTCAAGCAGTTCGCTATTCGCGACGACCGCATCTTCAAGATGAGGCGAGCCAAGTTCTTCCTCGGTGTCGATGATGACTTTGAGATTGAATGCCGGTTCCTCTTCGCCTTGCTCGATCGCATCAATGGCGCGCAAAAACTGCGTCATCGGCCCTTTTGAATCGGACGCAGACCGCGCGAAAATACGCCAGTCCGGATCGATCGCATCGCCCTGTTCCGGCCAATCTATTATGCTCCAGGCGCCGTCGTCGTTCCGCTCTTTTAATACGGCGCGCCAGGGGGAGGGCTGGTCCCATTTCGTGGCGTCGACGGGTTGGCCGTCAGCCTGCAAATAGATTAGCGCCGTGCGCGTCGCGTCTGCGACGTGACGTTCGGCGAATAATTGCGGCGCGCCCGCCGTCTCAATGCGCCGCGTTGAAAAGCCTCTCTTTTCAAATTGCGGCTCCATCCACTCAATCAACTTCAGGATTGCGTCCCGATCATGCGCGTCATTCGGATGGCTGAGAAATTCACGAAAGAGACTGATCGATTCCGTCTCCGCATCGCTGAGGATGGGGCGCTTCGTTTCTTCGGCGTTCGCCGTCGTCGCAAAGGCGAACAGGGCTGCGAGCGCGGCGTTTAGGCGTTTCATTCGCTGTCTCCGGGCATTCTTCTTATGAAAGGCCGTCAATTTCGCCGTCCGGGCGCACGCTGATTTTTTCGGCAGACGGGATTTTCGGCAAACCGGGCATCGTCATGATCTCGCCGCATATAGCAACGACGAATCCGGCGCCCGCTGCAAGGCGCGCCTCGCGCACGCGAAGCGTATGTCCGACAGGCGCGCCGAGCTTCGATGGGTCGTCTGAGAAACTGTACTGCGTTTTCGCCATGCAGACCGGCAGGTTTGAGAAACCCATTTCTTCAAACCTCTTGAGCGATTTGGCGGCGCTGGCGTCATAGGAGACATTTTCAGCCCGGTAGATTCGCTTCGCAACCGTTTCAATCTTCCGGGTGAGCGGCGCCTCGTCGGGATAGAGCGGTTTGAACGCGGCATCGCCTGCGTCGACGAGCGCGGCCACCGCGCGCGCAAGATCTTCGGCCCCGGCCGATCCTTCCGCCCAGTGTCGGCAAATGAAAGCCTGCGCGCCGGCGGCGCCCGCCGCTTCTTTCGCTGCTGCGATTTCAGCGTCAGTGTCCGAGGTGAATGCGTTGATTGCGACAATTGCGGGCACGCCGAACGCGCCGATATTTTCAATATGGCGCTGCAAGTTCACTGCGCCGCGGTTCACCGCATCGACATTTTCGGCGTCGAGCTCTTTCTTTGGGACGCCGCCATTCATTTTCAGCGCGCGGATCGTTGCGACAATGACGGCGGCGCGCGGCGCTAGGCCGGCTTTCCTGCATTTTATGTCGAAGAATTTCTCCGCCCCGAGATCGGCGCCGAACCCGGCTTCCGTGACGACATAATCCGCATAGGCGAGGGCCGTACGTGTCGCGATGACGGAATTGCATCCATGGGCGATATTGGCGAACGGCCCGCCGTGCAGGATCGCCGGATTGTTTTCAAGCGTCTGAACGAGATTGGGATTTATCGCATCTTTGAGGAGCGCGGTCATCGCCCCCTCGGCTTTCAGATCGCGCGCGGTCACTGGCGTTTTGTCCCGGCGCGCGCCGATGATGATTGATCCCAGGCGCGTCTTCAGATCGTCAAGTCCTGACGCAAGGCACAGGATCGCCATCACTTCGGACGCGACGGTGATGTCAAACCCGGTCTGGCGCACAACCCCGTTTCCATCGCCGAGCCCGACGACAATGTCGCGCAGGCTGCGATCATTCATATCCATGACCCGCCGCCAGCTTATTTTTCTCGAATCGAGATCGAGCGTATTGCCCCAGTTCAAGTGGTTATCGATCAGCGCGGATAGGAGGTTGTGGGCGGATGTGATGGCGTGAAAATCGCCGGTGAAGTGCAGATTGATGTCGTCCATCGGAACAACCTGGGCCATGCCGCCGCCGGTGGCGCCCCCTTTGACGCCGAAACACGGTCCGAGCGAGGGTTCGCGCAGCACGATCGCCGTCTTCTTGCCGATACGGTTGAGCGCATCGCCAAGACCGACCGTCGTTGTGGTTTTGCCCTCGCCGGCGGGCGTCGGATTGATCGCCGTCACGAGAATGAGCTTGCCCTTCTCGCGCGACTTGAGATCGCCGAGTTGCGCAAGATCGATTTTGGCTTTTGCACGCCCGAAGGGAATAATCGCATCCGCCGGCAGACCAATTTTCGCTGCGACTGATGCGAGCGGCGCAAGTTGCGCTTTACGAGCGATTTCAATGTCGGATGTCACGCGCATTCCCCGATTTTATTTTTCTCGGGCGCGGAGCCTATCGACGTCCGCATTGTGGGATCAAGCGTGAAAGCGCAGGAAACTGATTTGTGCGGCGCCGTATATCCGGCGGTCGTCTTCTGAATATCCGGCGAGGCTGACGGGATCTTCTTCTTTCGCTTGTTCAACAACGATAACGGCGCCGTTGGCGAGCCAGCCGCCTTGCTTCAGCGTGTGGAGCGCTGGTGGGACGAGTTCCCTGCCGTATGGGGGATCGAGAAAGGCGAGTGTGAATTGATCCCCCACGCCGGCGGGTTTCGGGCCGAGCGTTGTTGCTGAACGCCGATGCAGCCTTGTGTTTCCGAACAGCTGAAACGCTTCAATATTGGCGCGAATTGCGCCGCGCGCTTCGGCGTCCGTCTCGATGAAAAGGCAAAAAGCGGCGCCGCGGGAGACGGCCTCAAATCCCAACGCGCCGGAACCGGCGAAAAGATCAATCACGCGCGCGCCTTCGAAGGAAAAATTATCCTTGTGGGCGAGAATATTGAAAAGAGATTCACGCGCGCGATCGGCGGTGGGACGCGTCTCCCGTCCTTTGGGCGCGGCGAGCGGCCGGCCGGAAAATTTGCCGCCGATGATGCGCATCAGTCCTGCTCGTCCAGCCTGCCGGCGTCCGCCCGCCGTTCATTCAACAGCCGCTCGGCTGTCGTTCTTTCTTTCTCGGCTTTCGTCCGTCCGAATTTCAGGCGGTTCTGCTCGGCGGTCTTGTCTTTTTGCGCGGCCCGCTTTTTTTTTCGCGCGCGATTGAGATTTACGATGTCGGCCATCGCGTCACGTCCCTTGTCAAAGGCCCAGCGCGGCGCAGGTTTTCGCGCCCAGCTGTTCTTTCAGCTGTTTCGAGGGAATTTCCTCGACCGCGCCTTCCGAGAGGCCGCCGAGCTGGAAGGGTCCGAACGCAGTCCGGATGAGGCGGTTCACCTTCAGCCCCAGATGGTCCATCACCTTGCGGATTTCGCGGTTTTTGCCTTCCATGATCGACGCGGTGATCCAGACATTGCCGCCCTTCACCTGATCGAGCTTGGCCCTGATCGGCCTATAATCGACGCCGTCAATGGTCACGCCGTCGGCAAGCTTGTCGAGAGCCTCCTGCGTCGTGCGTCCATAGGCGCGGATGCGATAGCGGCGCGTCCATGCATTCGCCGGAAGCTCAAGCTGACGCGCTAGCGCGCCGTCGTTGGTGAGGAGCAGCAGTCCCTCGGTCGTCAGGTCAAGCCGACCGACGGAAATGACGCGCGGCAACTGGTCTGCGACGGCTTCGAAAACAGTTGGGCGGCCCTGAGGGTCCTTATGGGTTGTGACGAGCCCTGAAGGCTTGTGATAGCGCCAAAGGCGCGGCGGCTCCTTTGCGCGAATGCGCGAGCCGTCGACCCTGACGTCCATGCCTTCGGTGACCTTGAACGCCGGCGTCGTCAGTATCTCGCCGTCAACAGTGACGATGCCCTGTTCGATCAGGCGCTCGGCTTCACGGCGCGATGCGACGCCGGCGCGCGCGAGGAATTTCGCAATGCGCTCGCCTTGCTCGCCGGAATTTGCGCCCATGGTTAAAAGGTCCTTAAGTGTGCGCCGGTCTTATGCTCGCTCAGGCGAGCTTTTGTCGAGAGAGAGATGGACCTTAAGGAAGAAAAGGCGATCGGCGGCGATCCCGCGTCCCACTGGTATTACATATCCAAGGGAAAAGCGATCCGCAGCCTGATCGGCGAAGGGCCCTACGCATCCATTCTCGATGTCGGCGCGGGTTCCGGCGTGTTTTCGCGCATGCTGACGCAGGCCGGCGTCGCCGACGAGGCGGTCTGCGTCGATCCGAATTATTCGGACGAATTCCTCGCGCGTCCGGGCGACGGGAAACTCGATTATATGCGAGCGATCGATGAGTCGGATGCGGCGCTCGTGATGATGATTGACGTAATTGAGCATGTTGATGACGATGTAGCGCTCATGGCCGATTATGTTCGTATGACAAAACCCGGCGCGAAATTTCTTATCTCCGTTCCCGCGTTCAATTTCTTATGGTCGGCGCATGACGTATTTCTGGAACATCGGCGCCGTTACACGCTTCAATCGCTTGAGCGGGCGGTGAGGGCGGCCGGGCTGGAGCCGGTCAAGCTCTGTTATTTTTTCGGCATGCTGTTTCCCGCCGTCGCCGCCATGCGCATTGCAGGCCGGGTCGCAGGCGGTGAGACGAAAGCGGCCGCGAGCGCGCTGAAGCCGGCGCCGGACTGGCTGACGCGGGCGCTTGTCGCCGTGCATGATGTCGAGCGCCGGACGCTCTTTCCGATAAACCGGTTGGCCGGCGTCACCGCCTTCTGCCTGGCCGAACGGCCGGCCGCGCTGGCGAAATCCAGGGACGCCGCCTAAATAGCGGACATGATCGAGAGTTTCGACGAAAGGATGATGCGCCGCGCGCTCGAGGAAGCGCGAGCGGCCGCCGTCGCCGGCGAGGCGCCGATCGGCGCCGTGCTCGTTGACGAAGAAGGCTCAATTCTCGCCGCAGCGGGAAATGCGCCGATTGCAACGCATGATCCCGCCGGCCACGCGGAAATAAGGGCGATGCGCGCAGCGGCGGAGAAGATCGGCAATTACCGTCTTTCCGGAACGACCCTTTATGTGACGCTTGAACCTTGCGCGATGTGCGCTGGCGCGATCTCCCATGCGCGCATTTCTCGCCTTGTATTCGGCGCTGACGATCGCAAAGGCGGTGCGGTTATCCACGGGCCGAAATTCTTCGATCAACCGACCTGTCACTGGCGGCCGGAAGTGACGCACGGCCTGTTCGGTGAAGAATCTGCATCGCTTCTTCGCGATTTCTTCCGCGCGAGACGTTGAATGAACGAAGCGACGGCCCCTGGGAACGAAAGCGCCGTCCGGCGCATATTCAAAAACGCGGGCGCGCTGGTCAGCGGCAAAGGCGTCGCGGGCATCCTTTCCCTCGGTTATCTTGCGATCGCCGCGCGCAGCCTCGGCCCCGCCGATATGGGAATGCTTGTCCTTGCGCACGCTTATGCGATGACGATCGCAGGCGTTGCGCGCTTCCAGTCATGGCAAGCGGTTATACATTTTGGAACGCCGTTGATCGAAACGAATGAAGCAGCGGCGTTTCGCCGGCTTGTTCGCTACACCGCGCGGATAGACGTGATCAGCGCGCTTGTCGGCGTCGCGCTTGCCGTCGCAGTCGCGCCCGTCGCGGCGAGATTATTTCACTGGAACGAAAATATTCTGTCGCTCGTTTACGTCTATGCGCTGGCGGTTCCATTTCTGATGGGCGCAACGCCGACCGGCGTCCTTCGCCTGTTCGGCAAATTCCGGATTCTCGGCTTACAGATGACCATCATGCCGGCCGTGCGATTCATTGGGTCAATCGCGGCGATGACGCTCGGCGGCGGGGTTGAAGCGTTTCTGACGGTCTGGATTGTCAGCGCTTTCGCGAATGGGGTGAGCCTCTGGGTGATCGGCTGGCGCGAATTGAGTAAGCGCGCCCTCGCGCCGGCGCTGATTGGAAAAGCTGACGGCGCAGCGGATCGGCGCTGGCTGCCGTTTGTTTTGAAAACGAACGGCGTATCGACGCTCGATCTCGTCAATGAGTCCGTGCCGGTGCTGCTCGTCGGCGGCATTCTCGACAGTGCGGCGGCGGGGTTTTTTCAACTTGCGCAGAATGTGACAAACCTCCTCGCTCACCCGACAAACATGCTCAACCATGCGACATTCCCCGAACTGGCGCGGGTCGAAGCGCAGCAAGGTCATGCGCGCATGGTCAGGGTCGCGCTGAAATCCGCGGGGCTCGCGACTGCGGCGGCATTGCCGTTCATTGCGGCTTTCATTCTCTTTCGTGATCAGATTGCGACGATAGTCGGCGGAAAGGATTTTCTGGCCGCCGGCGCAGTCATCGCAGGCATGGCGCTCTATCAGGTTATCCGGATCGTAACCGTCGTATTTGAATCGGCGGCCGTCGCGCGCGGAAAAGCAGGCGCCGCGTTCGTCGCGCAATCTGTCGGCGCGCTCGGATTGATCGGTGCGATGTGGTTCCTGCTTCCGCCCATGGGCGTCGTCGCCGCCGCTCTTGCGCTCGGCGTCGGGCGCGCCTTGATGCTCGCGGTCCTGTCGTGGGCGGTCGTCCGGCGGTGATCAGTCGAGCGCGAGAATCTCGCGGACGAGCACGAGGTCTTCAGGCTTGTCGACGTCGATCGCCGCCTGCGGATCATCGAGCGGCGTCAGGCGGACGCTGACGCCGGTTTTTCGCTTGATGGTATTTTCAAGCCCCGCTTTGGTTGTGATCCCTATCAGATAGGATAACGCGGTGACGACGCCGATCTCCCGCGCCATTGCAGCCGGATTCTTCCGCTTCATTTCGAGCCGCCGCCAGAACGCGGCGAGATTTTTTGCTCGGGCGCCATTGAAATAGAAAAGATTGGCGCCGGAGAACTGCAGATCCTTGAGACGGATGAAGGTGCGGCGGGAATTCGGAAATCGTTGCCGATAGGCTTCCTTTTCGACGCAGGCGGCGGCGGCGTCGCTATTCCCGACGGCATTCAGGAAATCGCGCACGATGGCGGCGTTCAGCAACGCGTGATCGCATGTCGTCACAAGCAGCCGCTCTTCGCCTTGAAGTCTCTCGATGGCGGCAAGGACGGTTGCGGTGGGCGAGGCTTCGCTGTCGACAAACGCCCAGCCGTCGATGCCGGCGAGCGCCTGGGTGAATGCGTCCCGCACGTCGTGCGGCGCCGCGACGCGGATTTCCGAAACGCGTTTTGACGTTTGAAGCGCCTCCGCGACGCGCCGAAGGAGCGGCTTGCCGCCGGCGATGAGCAGCGCTTTGTGCGGCGCGTTTTCAACCGATGCGAGCGGGTCAATCTCGCCGCTGCGCCGTCCGGCGAGGATCAGCGCGCTTACCCGCGCGTCGTGATCGGCTGTTGAGCGAAGGACGTCGTGTGTCATGCGATGGGAAGAAGCATTCTGGTTTCCGCCGTCCTGACGTCGCCGGACGCCGGATCAAATTCTCTCGTGTCGACAGTGATGCGCCAGCCATTATCGGCGTCGCCGCCAATTGAAAACAAATTGTATCGGGCCGGGCGATAGTCGCCATGCGCGCCGGGATGTGACGCCGATGCGCCGCCGACGACCGGCCGCACGCCATTCTTCGTTTCAATCGTCGCCCAGATGGACCTGTGAGTGTGCCCGTGCAGGATCAAGTCGACGCCGCTTTCATAAAGCGTTTTCCGGAGTCCTTTGCGGTCGACCAGCGCTTTTCGACCGGACGTCGCGCCTTCGGTGACCGGGTGGTGCAGGACGAGGATGCGGCATTTCTTTTCTTCGCCAAGCTGGGTCAGTTCGGCGCCGATCCGATTGATTTGCGTTTCGCCGAGCTGTCCGGTCGCAAGACCGGGCGCCGTCGGCGGCGACGAATTGGCGAAGACGAGCCCGCAATCCCCGATGCGCCGCGTGAATGGGAAGTCGTCTGCGTCGTTGGGCGCCCGGCTTGCGTTCTCTTCGCGGCGGTCGCCCATCATGAATTGTGACAGCCGCCCAAGGCCTCGCGCCCAAGGCGTTTCGACATAGGCATCATGATTGCCGGGCGTAAAAGCTGCGGACTCACCGTTGAAATGATTCTTAAGCCACTGAAAACCTTCTGAAAACTCACTTTCCAAAGCGATGTTGGTCAAATCGCCTGAGATGGCGGTGAAATCCGGATGCATTTTGTGACAATCGGCGACGATAGCGCCGAGTGGCTCAATTTGGTGCCGAAATCGCCGACGGCGCCGCCAGGACAGATAGCCGAGGACGCGTTTGTTGGTGAGGTCCCGAAAGCGCGGCGGGGCCGGTATCGGCAGGTGGATGTCTGTCAGGTGGGCGAGACGCATGGTCGCGTTTCTCATGAAATTGCAGCTTCGGGCAAGAAACCGTGATTTATCAACACGCCGGTAGTGCGCTTTATGTCTTTTTTATGTAACTTTCGATCTGTTTAGGACCGGGCTGGGCTGAATTGGCCCGCGCGACAGCGCGGCGGCATTGCTTTCCGGCATTCATGAGAGGTTTCGCGAGATGTCCGCAGTCGGACTCATCATCAATGAGCGCAGCAGCCGGGTCCGCTCGATCCTCGGCGACCTGCTTCATGTCGCGAAGCAATTCCCGAACGTGCGTCCGGCCGTTCTGAACGGCGTTGAAGGGCTCGATCGCGCGCTCTCGGAAATGAACCGCGCTAATGTCAGCACGGTGATGATGGCCGGCGGCGACGGAACGATTCAGGCGGCTTTCACTGACGCGATCAACATGCGCCGGTTCGAGCACGCGCCGCGTTATGTTGCGATCCCGTGCGGCATGACCAATGTCATCGCGGCGGATTGCGGACTGAAAGGCTCGCCGATCGATTCGCTGGATCAGTTTCTCTGGCGGCGGCGCAAGGGGGATGTTCGGCAGGTTCGCCGTTCGCTCATGGGGCTGCGGATCGGCGCGCGCAATGCGCCCATTTACGGCTTCTTTCTTGGCGCGGGCGCCTTTACGTCAGCGGTGAAATTCTCACGCAGCGAAGTTCAGGCGATGGGTGCGAAACGCTCGATGGCGATGACGATGACCATTGGCGGCGCGATATTGAACGCGGCGTTCGGCGAAAAGCCGTCGGAACCGCCGTTTCTTGCGGAATTGCACTCGCCGGAATGTCCGACGGCCGGACGTCAGCCCATGACAATGGCGCTTATGACAACGCTTCGCCGCCTCGTGCTCGGCGTCAATCCGTTCTGGGGTGAGGGGCCCGGGCCGCTCGCTGTCACCACAATCGGTTTTCCTGCGCAAAGATTGCTTGGCGCAGCGCCTTCCGTTTTGCGCGGCAAGTCGGAGCCGTGGTTTGAGGCGGCCGGCTATCGCAGTTGGCGAACGCACGCCCTTGACGCTGAATTTGAAGGGACTGTAGTTTTTGACGGTGAGTTTTTTGAGGTCGCCAAGGGCGAGCGTGTCACCATCGAAACCACACACGACGCTGAATTCCTGAATTGACGGAACGCGCGGCTATTTCACCCGCCGATTACCTGTCATCGGTGCTTGGCGCGCCGGCGCCTGCCGCCGCCATTGCCATCGCAGACGTTCTTGCGGCGCGATATCCAAAGGCGACGATTTTTCTGTACGGCTCGGGCATCAGCGTCAGCGCCGCTGAAGACCCGACTGAGGTGCTCTTCGATTATTACGTCATTGCCCCTGATTATCGAGACGCTATTGGAAACCCGCTCGAAAGGTTCGCTGCACGCGTACTGCCGCCCAATGTCTATTATATCGAGATTGAATCGCCGAGCGGCGTTCTGCGGGCGAAATATGCGCTGCTTTCGGTAGATGCTTTTGAACGGCTGGTCAGCGGCGCGACATTCCATTCCTATTTCTGGGCGCGCTTCGCGCAGCCATGCCGGATTGTGCTGGGCCCCGTTGAAATGCATGACCGGATGATCGCAGCGGTGCGCTCATCAATCGAAACGTTTCTGCGCCGTTCACAGGGACTTGCCGATGATCCGCAAGATTGGCGGGAAGTCTGGCTGAAAGGTATGAATGCGTCCTACCGCGCCGAACTAAGAGCGGAGAAGGGCGATCGCGCCGCCAAACTCATCGATTATTACGGCGAGTGGCCCGGCCGCGTCGCCGCTTTTGCGCTTGATCCGAAAGCGCAGAAATCGAGCGGCGTCGCGTTCGCCTGGCGTGCGCGCGCGGTCTACGGCGCGTTTCTTTCCGTCGCCCGGCTTTTAAAGGCGAGTGCGACCTTTCAGGGCGGCATCGATTATATCGCCTGGAAAATCAGGCGGCATGCCGGCGTCGACCTCGGCATAAAACCGTGGGAACGACGGCATCCATTCATCGCCGCGCCGCTTGTGGCGGTGCGCTATTACCGAATGCGCGCTGAAAAGAATGCTTCTAATAGCGGATCAACGTAACCGAACCGTGGGCGCGTCTTTCGCCGACGAACCTTTCTTCATTTGAAATGGCGAGCGTGCGCCCGTCGCTCCCGAGATCCCAAAGCCTGCCATGCAGGAACGCTGCGCCGCCGGCTTTCGCGCCTGACAGCGCTATGCGGCCCGGAAGGGAGTAGGAAAGCCACGCCTCGCCTTCTGTGAGTTCGGTGGGCGTGGCGTTTTTCACGTCGTCAGGCGCGGGCGTCACATAGCCCCGCCACTCTTTGTCCCAGGCGTCGTTTTCATCGAGAAACGCAGGCGCGGCGAGAATGTCGATATTTTGCGCGCGAAGCTCGCGGTAAAGTTCAGGATGCCAGGCGTCGGCGCAAATCAGAACGCCTAGGCGTCCTGCCGGCGTATCATAGCCCGGCATAGGATCGTCGCCGCCGACTGCGAATGCGCGTTCGCTCGGAATGAGCTGTCGTTTGACGGTCAACGGCGGCGTCAATTTTCCCGTAGGCGCAAATACGGCGCTGACATTGTTCAACTCGCCATGCGCAGTGAGGATGACGCCGTTCTCGATCTTCGGGTTTTCAAGAATGATGGAGCCGGCGACAATCGTTGCCGCGTAATCGCGCGCGAGGCGGGAAAAAACATCACTGTAGGCGTTCGCCATTTCGGGGCCGCGCGCCCTGAAAATCGCCGCGGCGGATCGGTCGATTTCATGAGAACGGCTATAGGCGCCGAAGAATGAATTCGGATCTTTTGCGACCAAGGCGACTGAAGCGAGGCCAAGCGAATGGGCGCGGTAGGCAAGCCCTGGCGATTTTGCTGCAACCAGCCACGTGCCGATATGCTCCGGCAAGACGATAATTGTGCGCTCGTTGATCCAGCCAGCGTCGCGCGCCTTTTCGAAGTAGGGAACGAGCGCGTCGTAAAACGCTTCCGCGTTTTTGTAGTGCCGCGGCTCCATTGATGGCTCGATCAGCAGCATTGCAGATTGTGAAGCGCGGTCGCCGAATTCAATCGCATCAATAACGGGCGCGGTTCGATCGGCGGGGGGGGGCCCGGCGATCCACCCGACCCCGCCGCCCCGGGCGGGAAAAACAGCGAACAAA
>JAGRED010000043.1 GCA_020446725.1 Parvularculaceae bacterium
GCGCGGCAGGCGGCGCGAAATTCCGGCACCGGCACCTCGCGCTTTGATTTGCCCCTGCTGCGGAAATCCTCCTCGACCTTCCATTCGATCGGCAGGCCGTGGCAGTCCCAGCCCGGCACGTAATTGGAATCAAAGCCCATCATCTGGCGCGAGCGCACGACAAGGTCTTTCAGGATCTTGTTGAAGGCGTGCCCCATATGGAGATGGCCGTTTGCGTAGGGCGGCCCGTCATGAAGCACGTATTTCGTGCGGCCCGCGGCGGCGTTCCGGAGCTGGCGGTAAATGTCCGCGGCGGCCCAGGCTTTCAGATATTCGGGCTCGGCCTTGGGCAGGCCCGCGCGCATCGGAAAATCCGTCTCCGGCAGGAACAGGGTCTCTTTATAGTCGCGCGATGCGGCGTCGGACGATGCGTCAGGTGTCGATGCAGGGGGCATCGGTCAATCTTTCTCGAACAGGGGTTATCAGGGAGGAGGAGAAACCCGCAGCCGAGCAGCGCGTCAAGCGTCAAGCCTGCGCGATGCCGCGGTGCGGGCCCCTAATTCGGCTCAGCCGAACCTGCGGGCCCGCTTTCGAGATCAGAATTTCAACCGAAAGCGCCATAGCGGCGCTCTCTAGCAGGATGCAGGGCCCTAGTCGACCTGCAGGAAGCGAACCCCCTGGCCGTCGGCTTCGCAGACGAAGCGGCGGGTCCAGCTTTCGCCGCGGGCGTTGGAGGCGCGGAACTGGGCGGTCATGCGCACGGACCCGTCGGCGAGCTGCTCAACCTCGGTCGGCGCGCCCGGCATCGCGACGTTCATGCCGCCGGCGCCGGCGGCGCCCCGCGTTTCAGCGACGCATTCGCGGAAGGCCGCGTCGGCGAGCACGAGAGGACGCGCGGCGCGATCATCCGAGCCGAGCAAACGATCGTCGAGTTCGCCGTCCGCTTCCGCCGTTCGGTAATCGCGATCGTCGAAATCGCGGCCGTCATAGCGCCAGTCCGTATTGCGGTCGTCATAGCCGCGGCCGTCATAGTCGCGGCTGTCGCGCTGGTAATAGTAATCATCGTCGGCGAAGGCGCCGCGGCGATAGCGATCATCATATCGGCGGTCGTAATAGCGATCGTCATACCGGTCGCGATTGTCGAGCGCGCGGTCGATCAGGATGACGCCGCCGATGATGCCGGCCGCGATCAACGCCGCCTCGCCGCCGCTGATATGGCTGCGCCGGTGATGGCGATAATCGTAATAGCGGTAATGGCTATAATGCGGGCGATAGCTGTGGCTGTAGTGATGCGGCCGGTAGTGATGACCGCCGTGCCGACCGCTCGCCGCCGCCGTTCCCGGCAGCGTCGCGACGACGCCGAGCGCCGCCGCCGACAAGAGCAGCTTTTTCAATCCCTGGTTTTTCACAACGTCGCCCATGGCGATACTCCTCAGAACGCCGTCCGGACACGCGGACGAGCCTGGCATCATCGCAGGCAATGGGGCGAATTTGCGGCGTCAGCGCCCCGTGGCGACCGCCCGCGGGAATGTGATGCGCCCGTCTCGCCAGTCGATCGTTTCGCGCCGCACCATCAATTAACGTTAAGCGCAGCGTCGGCGCCGCGCCGGTGAAATTCCTGCGACACCCATTCCTTCAGGCTTGCCTATCGGCCCAACAGCGGCGAATCTGGCGCTGATGATGCGAGACCATGTCACCTCCGCGCCGATATTCAGCGCCGCCTGCGCCGCGTTGTTCATGACCGCCTGCGCGGGCGGTCCGACAAACGCCGAATGCGCCGGCGCGGACTGGTCCGCGCTCGGTCTCGCAGACGGACGCGCGGGACTTTCGCCCAAGCGCGCAGACGACCAGCGACGGGACTGCGCCGCGAGCGGTTTCGCGGTCGATTACGCCGCCTATGAAAGCGGGCGGGCGCAGGGCCTCAAAACCTATTGCACGGCAAGCGGCGGGTTCGAGGCGGGAAAGACCGGCGCAGACTATGTCGGCCTGTGTCCTGACGACACCGAAATGGAATTCATGGAGAGCTTCTCGCTCGGCCGGAAGCTGCACACGCTGACGGAAGCGAAAGAGGAAGCCGTTCGCGACTATGAAGGGGCGATCGCCGATCTCGATCAGCACCGATATCTCTTGCGCGTCGCCGAGAAGCGCTATGCGAAGCCTTCAATCAGCAATGAAGATCGCGAACACGAGAGTCAGGACGCTGATTTTCGGCGGCGGGAAATCGCCCGCATTGAAGGAAGACTCCCCGAAATGCTCGACAGGATCGAAGAGACCCGCGCGGCGCTCGACGCCTACCGCATCGAGCTTCTTTCAATGGGCCTTGAACTCTGACGCGCCCAGAATTTTTCGCGCCGCGGCGCAGTCTTCGGCGATCTGCGCCTTGAGCGCATCAAGGCCGGAAAACTTCATTTCATCGCGCATGAACCGGATGAAAGCGACTTCGATCGTCTTTCCGTAAAGGTCGCCGGCGAAGTCAAACACATGCGCCTCAAGGAGCGGCGCCGGCGCCCCGACCGTCGGGCGACGACCGAAATTGGCGACAGCGTCAAAGGGTTTCCCGTCAATCGTCGTTCTAACGGCGTAAACGCCCCGGCGCGGCTCGATCAGGTCGCCGAGCGTCAGATTGGCCGTCGGGAAACCGAGCGTGCGCCCGACCTTGTTGCCTTCGCCGACAATCCCTTTGACGGTCCAGAAGCGTCCGAGCATGTCGGCGGCGCGATCGACCGCGCCGGACAATATCGCTTCGCGGATCGCCGTCGAGCCGATCTTGTCGGAATGCCCTTTTTCGGCGACCGGTTCGACAATGCGGCAGGCGAGCCCGAATTCCTTGCAAAGCGCGTCGAGACCGGCGGCGTCGCCGGCGCGCGAGGCGCCGAACCGGAAATCGCCGCCGACGATGACGCCCGCCAAGGCGAGTTCGCCCTTCAATATGTCGCGCACGAATTGTTCAGGCGACAACCCGGCGAGACGCGCATCGAACCGGAGAGGAATAACCGCCGTCGCGCCCGCGTCGACCAGCATGCGATTGCGCTCATCGGGCGTCGTGATCAGAAACGGCGGGTCACCCGGCCGAAAAAACCGCCGCGGGTGGGGATCGAAGACGACAGCGCCCGGCGCGGCGCCATGCGCCGCCGCAGACAAGGACGTTTCGACGATCAATGCGCGGTGTCCGCGATGAACGCCGTCAAAATTGCCGATCGCTGCAAATATGGGTTTGGCGCTCACCAGCAAAGCTCCGTTGAAGCGTATTGGGCCCTGACCCCCGCCCTTGCAAGCGCCCCGGCGATCGACGCGTCATCGCCCGCGCCGTCATGGACGCCGCCGACGCCGGCGATGAAAAGCGCTGGAAATCCGTTCGCATTGGCGCCGGCGATATCGGTTTTCACTCCGTCGCCGATGGCGAGCGTGCGCCGGCGATCAAGCGGCCGGTTGAGACTACCTTCAAGCGCGGCCATGGCGAGATCATAGATCGGCGCATGCGGCTTGCCGCCGTAAACGACATCGCCGCCGAGTTTTTCATAAGTCTCCGCCAAGGCGCCGGCGCAATAGATCAAACGATCGCCCCATCGAACGACGATGTCCGGATTGGCGCAGACCATTGGAAGGCGCCGCGACGCCGCGCCGGCGAGCATCGCGGCATAGTCGGCGGGCGTTTCCCGCGCATCATCGAAGAGGCCCGTGCAAACGATGAAATCGGCATCCTCGATCGGCGCGAACTCAACGTCGAGCCCCTCATAAAGCGCAAGGTCCTTGTCAGGGCCGAGCCGAAAGGCCGCGCCCGGCGAGAAGCGGCGGATCGCCTCTCTTGTAGCGTCGCCCGAGGTGACGACGCCGTCATAGGCGGCGCGAGACAGGCCAACGCGGTCGAGCTGTGGGGGAATGATCGATGACGGGCGCGGCGCGTTAGTCAGGATGACGACCGGGCCGCGCGCGCGCCGGAATTCCGAAAGCGCGCGATCAACCCCGGGGAAGATCGAAACGCCGTTGTGAATGACGCCCCACGCATCGCACAGGATCGCGTCGTAATCGCCCGCAATCTCGGCGAGTCCCTTGATGAACCTTGGAGCCGTCATGGAGCGAGGCGTAATTCGCCGCGCAAGCGCAGGTCAAGCTTCAGACGCGGCCGTCGTCGCGACCCTTCAGGCCGCCACCTTGTCGTCCGCGGGCGCTTCCGACCCCAGATAGAAGTCGGCCCGTCTCGCCGCCCCGAACAGATTGCCCTGGCCGTAATCAATGCCGAGCGACAAAATCTCCGGCATGTGGTTTTCGAACTCGATCTTTTCAGCGATGAGATCGAGATCGGCGTCCGCAAGGCGCTTGCGAAAATCCATGAGACGGGAAACGGACGCCTCGTCGCCGCGGCTTGCGGCCAGCAGCAGATTCGCCGGCGCCTTGGCGAAACGGAAATTTCGCGACCGCAACTGCTCCCAGTCGAGATCAATAGACTGGACATGGTCGATGGAGAATTCAAAGCCGCGCCCCGCAATGGCGTTGAGGTTTTCAAGCACGCGCGGATGCATCGTCTGGATCGCCGGGTAGGTGAATTCGAAAATCAGCCCGGATGCGAGATCGCTGTTGTTTTCCAGGTAATCCGTCAGCTGATTGAAAAACTCTTTATCGTAGATCGTCGCCGGCGAGAGGTTGCAGAAAACGGCCAGTCTCGGCGCGCGCTTTCTTTCATCCCGCAAAGCCTGAATGCAGCGCATCAGGATCATGTTGTCGATGACGCCGATCTTGTTGGCGCGCTCCGCCGCCTCAAGATAATCCGCCGGCTTCAAAATCTTGCCTTCATTGTCCCGCAATCTGGAGAAAGCCTCATAAAAGCGCGGCTTCCTCTGCGGCAGGCTCACAATCGGCTGCAGGTAGAGTTCAATCCTTCCGGCCTCGATGGCGTCGCGCACGCGATGAAGCGACTGCTGGTCGATGTCGCTGAGAGAACCGGCCGGCACGGCGAAGGCTTCATCGCCGCCGCAATCGGGGCTCGCTTGCGGCTCCTTGGCGCGCGCCATTAACCGCTTCATGATTTCAAGTTCGTTCTGCAGCCTGCCGAGCGCGAACCCCATTCTGGCGTGCAGAATGAGAACGACAAGCAAGGCGGCGCCGAGCGCATATTCGACAAATGGGGGAACGCCCTGCAGAAGCGACGCCGCCAGCAGCACGACGCTTGTCGCGCCTGCAGCGAAATGCAAGGCGAATCCGTAGCGAGCGCTACGTTGACGCGAGTTCATCACCCTCTCCTCCGAACCGACGGAAAGATTAGGCGAAAGCCGTTTCGCAGCTCTTAATCAGCAGATTAACAAGTTGTGAACAAACAAAAACCGCCCTGCCGAAGCAGGGCGGTCCATGTCAGGCGATCATCGAAAACGTCAGCTCTGGAATTCGCTCTCGATGGGATCGATGGTGATTTCGACACGGCGGTTCAGCGCCTGGCCCGCGGACGTTGAATTGTCCGCGATCGGACGGGTTTCGCCGTAGCCGATCGCCCTGAGACGCGCCGGCTCAACGCCGTGTGACGCGAGATAGTTCGAAACCGAAAGCGCGCGGCGTTGCGACAGATCCATGTTGTAGGCGTCAGCGCCGCGGCTGTCCGCATGACCCGCAACGGTCACCGTCGTTTTGTCGAATTCATCAAGAACTTCCGCAACCGCATTCAGCGTCTGGTAGAAGCTTGCCTGGATATCGGACTGGGCGGTGTCGAAGGTGATGTCCGACGGCATGATGAGATGGATATTGTCGCCATCCCTTTGAACCTGAACGCCGGCGTTGAGGAGCCGTTCGCGCAGCTTCGCCTGCTGCTGGTCCTGATAAACGCCGATGCCGCCGCCGATGACCGCGCCGGCGGCTGCGCCGATGGCCGCGCCCTTGCCCGCGCCGCCGGTCGCGGCGCCGATGACGGCGCCTGCAGCCGCGCCCGCGGCCGCTCCCGCAGCGCCGGACGTGACGACGCGGCCGGCTCTTTTCTCGCCGGTATAGGGATTGGTGGTGCAGCCGACGGCGAATATCGCCAAGGCCCCCAGAATAACCGCTTTACGCATGTGATCCTTCCTTGTGAGTGACGGCTTGCGCCGTGGCCGGTGTTAGCGCCGACGGCGTCATCCGCCGGTTAATACGTGACGGAAATATGGCCTTATCCCCGTTCGTCCGGCATTAAAAACGGGTAATTGCGTCCAAAAGCCCGCCGGATCGCGGCGCCTTTCAGGCGGCGGCCTCACATTTTATTGCGGATGCTGAAAACCAGGCGCGCGCAGCCGCAATCGCTCCGCTGCGCGCACCCCCTTGACGCTTCCGGTCCGCCTTCCTAGATCGCTGCTAGCACTTGGTTATGCTGAGTGCTAAAGGCGCGGCTGCGTTCGCGCTTTTGATCTAACCCATTGATTTTAGATAGAGATCGCAACAGGGAGATACCCATGGGCTTCAGGCCGCTCCACGACCGCGTTCTGGTTCGTCGCATTGAAGAGGACCAGAAAGTCGGATCGATCATTATTCCGGACACCGCGAAGGAAAAGCCGCAGCAAGGCGAAGTCATCGCCGTCGGCCCCGGCGCGCGCGGCGACGACGGCAAGGTCGCAGCACTCGACGTGAAGAAAGGCGACAAGATCCTGTTCGGCAAATGGTCGGGCACGGAAGTGAAAATCGACGGCGAGGAACTCCTCATCATGAAGGAGTCAGACATCCTCGGCGTGATCGCGTAACCGGACTGATTTCAGGAGAATTCCAACATGGCAGCTAAAGAAGTAAAGTTCGACGTTGATGCGCGCGAGAAAATGCTGCGCGGCGTCGATATCCTCGCCAATGCGGTGAAAGTGACGCTCGGACCCAAAGGCCGCAACGTCGTCATCGAAAAATCCTTCGGCGCCCCGCGCACGACCAAAGACGGCGTCACCGTCGCGAAGGAAATCGAGCTTGAAGACAAGTTCGAAAACATGGGCGCCCAGATGGTGCGCGAAGTCGCGTCGAAAACGAACGACGAAGCCGGCGACGGCACGACGACCGCAACCGTTCTCGCCCAGGCGATCGTGAAAGAAGGCGCGAAAGCCGTCGCAGCCGGCATGAACCCGATGGATCTCAAGCGCGGCGTCGATCTCGCCGTCGCCAAAGTCATCGACGAAATCAAGAACAACGCCATCAAGATTTCCAAATCGAACGAAATCGCGCAGGTCGGCACGATCTCCGCGAACGGCGAAAAGGAAATTGGCGACATGATCGCGAAAGCGATGGAAAAAGTCGGCAATGAAGGCGTCATCACGGTTGAAGAAGCCAAGACCGCCGAAACCGAACTCGATGTCGTTGAAGGCATGCAGTTCGACCGCGGCTATCTCTCGCCGTATTTCATCACCAACGCCGAGAAGATGACGGTCGAACTTGAAGACCCGTTCATCCTTCTGCACGAGAAGAAGCTGTCAGGCCTGCAATCGATGCTGCCGCTTCTCGAAGCGGTCGTTCAGTCGGGCAAGCCGCTCCTCATCGTCGCTGAAGACGTCGAGGGCGAAGCGCTCGCGACGCTCGTCGTCAACAAGCTGCGCGGCGGCCTCAAAGTCGCGGCCGTGAAAGCGCCGGGCTTCGGCGATCGCCGCAAGGCGATGCTCGAAGACATCGCGGTGCTGACGGGCGGCCAGGTCATCTCCGAAGATCTCGGCATCAAGCTTGAAAACGTCACCGTCGATATGCTCGGCAAGGCGAAGAAAGTCGTCATCAACAAAGATGACACGACGATCGTCGACGGCTCGGGCGCCAAGAAAGAGATCGAGGCGCGCACGGGTCAGATCCGCAAGCAGATCGAAGACACGACGTCCGATTACGATCGTGAAAAGCTGCAAGAGCGTCTGGCGAAACTCGCCGGCGGCGTTGCGGTGATCAAGGTCGGCGGCGCCACCGAGATCGAAGTGAAAGAGCGCAAGGACCGCGTTGACGATGCGCTCAACGCAACCCGCGCGGCGGTCGAAGAAGGCATCGTCCCGGGCGGCGGCACGGCGCTGCTTTATGCAACGCGCGCGCTCGACGGCGTGAAAGGCGCGAATGCCGATCAGGACGCCGGCGTCAACATCATCCGCAAGGCGCTTGAATCCCCGATCCGCCAGATCGTCCGCAATGCGGGCGGCGAAGGTTCGATCGTGGTCGGCAAGCTGCTTGAGCAGAAAGACGTCAAGCACGGCTTCAACGCGCAAACCGACGAATATGTCGACATGATCTCCGCCGGCATCGTCGATCCCGCGAAAGTCGTTCGCACCGCGCTTCAGGATGCCGCCTCTGTTGCAGGCCTCCTGATCACGACGGAAGCGATGATCGCCGAAGCGCCGAAGAAAGACGCAGGCGGCCACAGCCACGGCATGCCGGGCGGCGGCATGGGCGGAATGGGCGGAATGGATTTCTAAGAAATCCGCGCTCACCTGGGTAGAATGAGGCGGCCCCGCGCCAAAGCGGGGCCGTTTTCTTTTAAGGGCGCCGTCCCTGTTTAGCGGCAAATACGATCTTATCGACTAATACGATTAGAATTATTCAAATTATCATTTTTACAGATACGCAGAACCGTTCTAGCGTTCATCCTGGAGAGCAGGGACGGAAACGCAAAACAGCCGCCGACAGCCGGCAATCTCGCCGCGACAAGGCGAGGCCCCAGACAACTCATCGCGCCAACGCAGCGCTGCGCTGCCGATCGAGCGATCCGTCTTCCGCTCCCTTTCGCAAAACCGGAGGGTTAGGACTGAAATGACTGGACAAAAACTGAAATCAGCGCTTCTCGCGAGCGCCGCCATCCTGGCGTTCGGCGCGCTCGCATCTTGCGGCAAAAAAGAAGCGGCGGCGCCTGACGCTTCCGTCGTCGCCGCCGCAGCGGAAGAAAACACGCCGATGGCGTCGACGGCGGGCGGTGCGGAAAAAATCGCCGCAACGCCGAACGCGGCATGGTGGCCCGACACGCTCGATCTGTCGCAACTGAGACAGAATGAAGCGCGCTCCAATCCTATGGGCGATGATTTCGATTATGCGGCGGCGTTCAGCACGCTCGACCTCGCCGAAGTCAAAAAAGACATCGCCAAAGTCATGACCACGTCGCAAGACTGGTGGCCGGCGGACTACGGCAATTACGGACCGTTCTTCATTCGCATGGCGTGGCATAGCGCCGGCACGTACCGAACGATTGACGGGCGCGGCGGCGCCGGCGGCGGTCAGCAGCGCTTCGAACCGCTGAACAGCTGGCCGGACAACGCCAATCTCGACAAGGCGCGCAGACTTCTCTGGCCGGTCAAGCAGAAATACGGAAACAACATTTCCTGGGCGGACCTGATGGTCCTGACAGGCAATGTGGCGCTCGAAACGATGGGCTTCAAAACATACGGCTTCGCCGGCGGCCGCGAAGATGATTGGCAGGCGGAGCTTGTCTATTGGGGACCTGAATCGACCATGCTCGGCGATGAGCGTCATTCAGGCGACCGCGAGCTCGAACGGCCGCTCGCCGCAGTTCAGATGGGCCTGATCTACGTCAATCCGGAAGGCCCCAATGGAAACGCAGACCCGCTCGCCGCAGCGCGCGACATCCGTCAGGCTTTCGGCCGCATGGCGATGAATGACGAAGAAACCGTCGCGCTAATCGCCGGCGGCCACACTTTCGGCAAGACGCACGGCGCCAATAAACCAGGCGAATGCGTCGGACCTGAACCCGCCGCAGAAGCGGTTGAAGCGCAAGGTCTCGGCTGGACGAACAAATGCGGCGCCGGGAATGGCGCAGACACCACCACCAGCGGACTTGAAGGCGCATGGACATCAACGCCCGCTCAATGGACGCACCAGTTCCTGTCGAACCTCTACGCGTTCGAATGGAAGCAAACCAAAAGCCCGGCCGGCGCAACGCAGTGGATACCGACTGACGAATCGGCCGCCAATCTTGTTCCGGATGCGCACCGTCCCGACATTCGCCATGCGCCGATCATGCTGACGACCGACCTCGCCTTGCGGGAGGATCCCGCCTATCGCGAGATCACCCAGCGTTTCCTTGAAAACCCGGAAGCGTTCGAACTTGCCTTCGCAAAGGCATGGTTCAAGCTCACCCACCGCGACATGGGACCGAAAGCGCGTTACCTCGGTGCGGAAGTTCCGGCGGAAGACCTGATCTGGCAGGATCCGACGCCGTCGGCCGGTTATCCGCTCGTCAACGCGGCTGACATAGCCTCGCTCAAGACGCAAATCCTCGCATCCGGCCTCACCGTGCCGGAACTCGTCCGAACCGCATGGGCGTCCGCTTCGTCATACCGCGACACGGACATGCGCGGCGGCGCCAATGGCGCGCGTATCCGGCTTGCGCCGCAAAAGGATTGGGCGGCGAACGATCCGGCGGAACTCGCCAAGACGATCAGCAAGCTGACGGACGTCCAAACCGCGTTCAACGAAAAGGCGGCCAACGGCAAGAAAGTCTCACTCGCCGATCTTATCGTTCTCGGCGGCGCCGCCGCCGTTGAAAAAGCGGCGAAAGACGCAGGCCGGACAGTCTCCGTGCCGTTCACGCCGGGCCGGACGGACGTTTCTCAAGCGCAGACGGATGCAGAGTCGTTTGACGTCCTGAAGCCGACGGCCGACGGCTTCCGCAACTACTACACCGCCGACGCGATCAGGACCCCGGCGGCGGCGCTCGTCGACAAGGCGGACACGCTCGGTCTCACCGTGCCTGAAATGACCGTTCTCGTCGGCGGCATGCGCGCGCTCGGCGCCAATGCAGGCGGTTCAACGCTCGGCGTCTTCACGGACGCGCCCGGCACGCTCACCAACGATTTCTTCGTCAACCTTCTCTACATGTCGACCGTTTGGAAGCCGACCGCCGAGCATGTCTACGAAGGTCGTGACCGGAACACGGACAAACTCAAATGGACGGCGACGGAAACGGATCTCGTTTTCGGATCGAACGCGGAGTTGCGCGCTGTCGTTGAAGCCTACGCGTATGACGGAGCGGAGAAAGCCTTTGTCGACGACTTCGTCAAAGCGTGGGTGAAGGTCATGGATAATGATCGCTTCGATCTGAAAAAGTCGTAGCCGATACATCGCGCAAAAAGCCAAAATGAAAACAGCGGTCCTTGCGACCGCTGTTTTCATCGGGCCCTTTCGCAATAGGGCGTCAGCGCTTCTTCAATTGATTTAATGAGCTGATCCCGGAATAGCGGTTTGTCCGCATCTTCCGCAGGCCCCCGGCTTGTCGCTGCTGCGACAATGACGCCGCAGTCGGCATAATCATTGAGATAGGCGTTATCTCCCCAATCCTCTGCGCCGCGCGCGCTCCTTGCCGGTCCGAGCGGCGTTTGAATGAGGAAGGCGCCGTAGAGAACCTGTCCGATGCTGATCTGTTCACGCGGCTCGTTCAGTTCCTCCAGCATCGTCGGTCCGACGATCAACCCGTCATTGAGCGCGGCGCGGAAACGAACAAGATCCGACGCGGAAATAAGCAGACCGGCGGATCCGATCATGCCGTAATTGCGTCGCTTGAGTTCCGCCGGAACGGGCGATAAAGGCTGGCCCCGGCGTTTTGGATCATCGAGGTTCCCCTCACCCCAGAAGCTGAAATGAGAAAGGCCTGCCGGCGCCGCAATCTTCTCTCGGAAGATCGCTTCATAAGGCATGCCGTAAAGCCGCTCAAGCAAGACGCCTAATACGTCATAGGCGTCGTTCGAATAATGAAATTCTCCGTCTTTGACATTTTCAAGATTCGCTTCAGCGATCGCAAGAAGCGCTTTTTCAGGATCAGCCTCGCTTTCCGCAGCATAGGTGGATCTGAGGCCTGAGCGGTGGTCGAGCATGTCTCGCAACGTGAAATCGCGCGCGGCGAGCGGCGTTTCAGGAAAAAGATCGGCCGCGCCGTCATCGAGCGATACCTTTCCCTCTTCAACCGCTTTCAGCATCAGGACCGCCGTAAAGAATTTCACCATGGATGAAACCTGATAAAGCGTGTCGGCGCGCACCGGAGTGAGCCCTTCATTGTCGGCGAACCCTGCGGCGCGGTCGTAGATTGGATCGCCGTGGAGAAGGATGGCGACCTGACCGCCGAAACCGTCCAATACCGACGCATCAATGATCGAATCGATTTCGGCTTTGACGCTGGAAATCTGCGCCGCATGTTCCCCGACAGAGGCGTCAGATGCCGCTTCCGCTGGCCCCTTTGCAGGCTGACACCCGCTGAAAACCAGAGCCGACATCGCGGCGACCGCAAGGCGCATGGGAATCTCCGAGGAACACGGATGATTCATTCGCATGACTGCGCACGCGCAGTATTGGACGAATTTGCCGCCTAGCACCGCGCAAGGCGGTGGAATTCCAGGGGCGTCATCGCGAGCGCCTGTTTTAGCGAGCGGCACAGATGGCTCTGGTCGAAATAGCCGCAAGAGGCGGCGATCTCCGCAAGAGACCCGCCGCCGCTCGCCAACAGCGCTTTCGCGCGTTCAAGCCGGGCGCCGCCGGCATAGACCTGCGGCGAAACGCCGAACCTTTTTTTGAACCGCTTGGATAACCGATCCGGCCTCATCCGAATCTCCTGCGCAAGTCCTGCGATGCTGGATGACGGGTCTTGCGCAAGGCGCACGGCCGCCGCCTCGATCGAGGAGGCTTCTTTCGCTGGCGAATAGGCGATGTCCGTGATGCAATCCGCGATAAAATGCGCGGCGCGTTTTGACGCGAGAGCGCGCCTGACCGCAGGGAGGGTGAGATCGAGGCGGCCGCGACGGGCGCCCCAGCCGTGCCGCCAGCCGTTCATTTTCAGGAA
>JAGRED010000387.1 GCA_020446725.1 Parvularculaceae bacterium
GGCGACAGACACGACGGCTGACCGGTTTGAACAGGGAATCAGAAGGCTAGTCTAGCGCGTTTCAACGTCAATTTGACAATGGCGGGCGGATCAAGCCGAACCGCGCAAATCGAGCGGACGTCTCGCGTAACAGCGAAGGCGCATTTCTGCGGACCTTCTCGACAGGGCCGCACCCGAGCGCGATGTTTTCGCTTTCCCGCCGGTTCGCATGAAGAGATTCGTGTGCTAGCTTTCCATGAATAGACCGATCGTCGAAAGCGGCGGGATCACCCGCGGACGCGTTCGGCTGTATTTCTAGCGTCGCGTCCCCTTGGGGCTGTCATCGCCAAGGCGCCAAGGCTCGGTTGCGCAATTGCGGGTTCTTCCCCGCGCCGCGCTGTTTATAATCCACAGGCAATGCTGCTGAAGCCGCCACCCAAGGGGGAACTTGCAAATGGCCAATGTCACTTTCACGCATCTCGATCAGGCTTTCGACATCACCGATCCGAATTACACCGCAACGACCGGCGGGACCGGCGTCAATTCGAACCTTTTTTCCTATCTGACAACCGGCGGCGACGATTGGGAAGTTATCGGAAGCGGCTTCACCTATTCCGGCAATACGCCCACCGGCGGCACGATCACCGGACTGACGGTCGATCTTGACGACGATACAGGCGGCATCAATCAGGAAATCGAGATATTCGGCTTATCTCTGGCGATCACATCATTTCAATTCGGCTCGGGCGGCGTCGACGCGCAAAACGAGCGCTTCTGGAAACTGGCGCTCGGCGGCGACGATGTCATCGACTTCACGGCGACGGATTATACACAATCATTTAATTTCGCAGGAGACGGCGCCAACCTGATTATTGAATCGGTCGCGACCGGGGGAGATGACATCCTGCGCGCTGGCGCGCATGCTTTCTCCCATGGCTTAAGCACAATCACCGGCGATTACATAAATGTTTTGGCGGGCCTCGCTGTCGGCGGACGCGACCTGATAACGGCGTCGGCGCGGAATGTCATCGGTGATTTCAACTTCGTCGATCGCGTAGCCAAAGCAGTTGGCGGCAATGATGTCTTGATGCCTCACGAAATCGACAATCAGCAGATGAAAATCTATTCCGGCGACGCAGGATCCGTTTTTGGCACGCTTATTGGCGGGAATGATGTTGTCGATCTCAGATCGAGCGTCATCGTTAACGTCGGTTTCGGCATCGTCATCGCCGGTGATTCCGGCGGATCTTCATCGACGTCTGTCGCTGCCGTTATAGGCGGCGACGACACGCTCCACGGATCGAGCGTCGCCGATTACATTGCGGGCGACTCGTATTTTAATGTCGGATATGAGCAAGGCGGAAACGATTTTCTGTTCGGCTATAATGGCGATGACACGCTCGACGGCGGCGGCGGGTCGGATTATATCGACGGCGGCGCTGGCGACGATACGATAGTATACAGAGCCGCCATATCAGGCGTGACGGTGCGTTTGTGGAACGGAACCGGGCAAGGCGGCGACGCCGAAGGCGATCGGTATGTCAATGTTGAGCACGTTATCGGCACGAATTTTGCGGACGCCATCGTAGGCTCGGATAACATCGGCAACTATCTTCGTGGCGGCGGCGGCGACGATACGCTTTACGGCCTTTCAGGCGATGACACGATTCAGGGCGGCTTCGGCGCCGACAAGCTGAACGGCGGCGCTGGCGAAGACACGCTCGATTATGGAAATACCGGCGATTTCGTGTTTCCCGGTCCCGGGGTGACCGTCCGCCTGTGGAATCAGACTGCGACCGGACACAACGCGACGGGCGACACCATTATCGGCTTTGAACATGTGATAGGCGGTTTCGGCAACGATGCGATCGTCGGTTCTGACAATGTCGACAACAACATTGTCGGCAATAATGGAAACGATACGCTCTACGGGCTTTCCGGCGATGACACGATCAAAGGCGGCCCAGGCTCCGACGTGCTCAACGGCGGCGAAGGCGTCGATACGGTCGATTTTTCCGACAATTTCTCCGCAATGACCATTCGGCTCTGGAACCAGACCGTAAGCGGCGGCGTTGCGAGCGGAGATCTGATCGCCGGTTTTGAGAATGCGATCGGCGGAAGCGGCGCTGACGCCATTGTCGGATCAGACGTTGCGAACAAGCTGTTTGGCGGAGCCGGGATCGACACGGTTTTCGGGAATGCCGGCAATGACACGATTGAAGGCGGCGCCGACGCCGACCATATCGATGGCGGCGCCGGCTTCGATTATGTTTCCTATGTCGGCAGCGCGGCCGGCGTTCGCGTGCGCCTGTGGCGCGGCGACGGCGAATTAGGCGACGCTGCCGGCGATACCTACAATTCCATTGAAGGCGTGGTCGGATCGGCGTTCGCTGATGCGATCGCCGGCTCCACGGCCGCAAATACAATTTTCGGCGGACAGGGGAACGACACGCTGTTCGGTAACGCCGGCGATGACACTTTTGTTTTTGCGCGCGGTTACGACAGTGATCAAATTGGCGATTGGTCGAATGGCGACAACAAGATCCAGCTGTTGGGCTTTGGGGCCGCTTTCAACACGCTCGGCGAAGTCATCGCCGCAGCGACGCAGGTCGGCCCGCATACGGTGATCGATTTCGGCGGCGGCGACACGTTGACAATACTGAATACGAGCGTCAGCTCACTGACGGTCAGCGACTTTATCTTCGGATAGCCGCTTCTCGGCAGGCGAACAGTCGCGATCGACGTCGGATGATCTAGTCGAACGGCCAGACCGCCATGCCGTGCGCGGCGTTGCGGACATCCATCGTCAGGTTGATCGACTTGACCCGCTCGCCGGCTGCCAGGTCGTAAACCGAGACGGTCGTCGGCGAGGAACCGCCGGCGAAGACGAGGTCGGAAAGCCGGCAAAGCCCGCGCCCGAACGCCTGGCGCGCAACGCCTGTCACATCGGCGCCGCTGAAGAGCAGCTCGTTTTCGGGATATTGCGGCACGGGGATCGCGACATGGCGTTCCGGCGTCCACCAGACGATGCTGTCGGCCTCGGTGTCATTGAGCAGCACGCCGCCCCTGAAGGGCTGTGCGTTATGCGTGCCGAGCGGAATATCGGCGACGATCGAAACCGAATTCGGCGTCACCTGAGCCAGCGCGGCGAGTTTGAGACCGGAGAGGAATATCCCGTATTCATTGAGGTGAACATTGTTGAGATGGAATTGCATTGACGCCGCCGGCCCGACCGTCGCATTCGGATCGTAAGGCTGCACGCCGTAGCCCCCGCCCTGCCGGATAAGCCGCAGGCCGAGATTGAACGCGCGGCTTGCAAGATCAAAGCGCAGCACGCTGTCGAAACCGGTTGATGTCAGATAGAGGCTGCCGCCAAACGCCGCGATTTCATGGCAGTGTTTGAGATAGGCGTTGCGGTAGGATGCGAGGATCCTGAAATTCCGGTCGAAGACGAACAACTCATCGCTCGCCGCGATGAAGATTTCATCCCCGATGACGGCGATGCCGCGCAGTCCGCGATCGGCGCCGCGCCCATCGAAATTGATGCCGCCGTCATTCCAGTCGAGCAATTGCTCGCTCGTTTCAGCCTCAAGATCGACGCGGTAAAGGCCGCCGTGACTGTCGCCCTGATTGGCGCCGCGAACGACCGAACTGACAAGGACGCTAGGAAGCCGGCGCATCTTCCACATAGTCGAAGATCATGTGGACCCGGTCCTGATGGCTTGGATTGGCGACATAGTGGAAGTCGAGATTGCTGACTTCGTAGGCGATGCCTTCCTTGAGATTGAAATGCTCGCCCGCGATGACGAAATCGACCTCATCATTGGTGACGAGCGGCACGTGAATCCGGTGACCGATGGAGAAGGTCGGGTGATCGTCAAAATGCTCGTCGATCGACATCCCTGCAAGAAGCTTGGCGAAAACCGCGCGGATGATCGTGCCGTGAATTGAATAATGCTTGCGGATGATCTCCTGCATCACCGGCAGGGCGTATCTGGAATAGGTGTTCCAGCCGCTGTGCCGCGAGATGGTCATCTCAGGCCAGCCTTCGACGAACAGCATGATGATCGAATGCGTCTTGGCGTGAACGTCGAACGACTTCTGACGCAATTGCTCTTCCAGCCATTCCTGCTGCGTCGCCGCCGCGACGGCGTTTTTGAGCGCCAGATGATCGACCGGCCCAAGCGTCTTCAGTGGAACGTCAAGTTTCATCGCCTAACCAATGCGTAATGCCGCAGCCGCTCCGCCGCCGGATCGGCGGGGAGCGGCTTTTCTCAGGTAAAACTAGCGGGCGCGACACGCCCCGTCCAGATCGCGCGCGCCTATTGGACCAGCTTGACGCTCTGCCCGGCCCTCAGATCCCCCGCATTCAGGAGCCCGTTAATCACGATGAAGCGCTCTTCCTTGGCTGTCGGAAATGACGTTTTCGCCGCAAGCGACGCCGCCGTGTCACGCGTTCCCGCAGCGACAACCCTGATGCGGTCGGCCTTCGGAACCTGAACCGATTTCGGATCGATATTGCGCAGCGAGGCGACCGAATTATTGATCCCCTGCTGCAGGCGCTGGGTGTCGTTCGCCGGCGTCACCCACAGGAAGATGTAATTCGTCGTTCCTTCCCAGCGGATGACGAACGCCTGCACATCGACGACGCCGCTTTGCGTTTGCGCCCGTCCGGCGCCGACGGCGCCTGAGCGGCCATTCACCGTGAAGTTGCGCGCGGGCGACAAGCTGACGCCGAGCGATTGCGAAATCGGCCCTTCGATCAGTGCCGCGGGCGTTTCCGACGAATTGCCGCCGGAAAACTGCATCTGCCCGCCATTTTGCGAGCGTCCGACGACGGCGGACGGCGTGTTCGCCAGCGTGAATTCCTGCGGCGCGTTAAAGGCGAGCCCCATGCCTGGATGAACGAATTCATTGCCGTTGCGAATGAAGCCGTGCTTCATCGGATCATCGCCGTAAAGCATGCCGTTGATCATGCTCATATAGGTCGCGCGGCTGCGCTCTGACGACACCGCGCCGGCGGAGGCCACAGCCTGCGCTTCGGCGGCTGCCCGCCGCACGCGGTCGGCGGAGTTCGGGTGGGTCGACAGGAATTCCGGCGGCCGCGAATTCTGACCGGCGACTTGCATTTCAATATCGGTCCAGCGGCCGAGCGTTTGCAGGAAGTCCGCCTGCGCCGTCGGGTCGTAATTCGCCTTCGCAAGCAGGCGAACGCCGATCAAATCCGATTCATATTCCTGGCCGCGCGAATATTTGAGGAGATAGAGCTGGCCGAGCTGGTTCGCCATCTGCATCCCTTCGGCGCTGCCGGTAAGGATGCCGACGATCGCCGCGCCGATGCCGGTGACGTTCGAACGGCTGACGCGCTGCGCCGTGTGACGCGCATAGACGTGACCGAGTTCATGGCCGAGAACGCCGGCGAGTTCCGCTTCCGAATTGGCGAGCGACAGGAGGCCGCGCGTCACATAGACATGGCCGGGCAATGCGAAGGCGTTGACGACCGGGCTGTCGAGCGTCGTCACGACGATCGGTTCCGCCGGATGGTCTCCGGCCGCAATCAGCCGCTTGGCGACGCCGTCCACATAGGCTTTCAGTTTCGCGTCTTCGACCTCGCCGCCGAATTGCGCGAGAATCTGCGGATGCTGCTGGTCGCCGATCGCCTTTTCCTGATCGCGCGACAGCCCGAGCGGCCCGCCGGTCGACGCGCAGGACGCGACCGCCATCGCAGCGCCGGCCGCCCAGACCTTGCGCAATCGCCGCCAGATATTGCGGCTCGAAGCCGCCCCCGGATTCACATTCGACGTCATTCACCCCTCCGATCTTGATGTGGACCTGAAATTCCCGCGCAGGGCCCCGCGCCCGCACGCACTATAACGCAAATCGCCGGCGGACTGCGAGGCCCGCCGGCGATCTCATTGTAATGAAACGGAAAATCCGATCAGGAAATGCCGAAAAGGCTTTGCGCGGCGACCATCGCGAAGAGCATCGGGAATGACAGCAGCGTGTTGGTCCGTGAAAAGAGCATCGCCATGCGCGCAGCCTTGGCTTTCTCGTCGGCGGCGATGTCCGGATATTTGTTGGCGATATTCAGCGCCTTTTGCTGGTTCGGCCAGATGATGAACCAGACGTTGAACCACATGATGGTTCCGAGCCACATGCCGATGCCGATCACCATCTGCCCGGTCGTGCCGCCGGCAAGACCAAGCGTCAGCGCCTGGACGATATAGCCGTTCAGCATAGCGAGAATGAGGCCGGTCACGATCGTCGACATCGCGCCCCAGCGGAACCAGAACAGCGCATTGGGGGCGATGTGTTTGCCGATCGCTGGTTTTTGTTCGTCGGGGATCGACGGCATGGTCGGTATCTGGACGAAGTTGAAATACCACAGCAGGCCGATCCACATCACGCCTGAAATGACATGCGCCCAGCGAAAGAAAAACGGCCAGAAGGGCCGAGTCAGGTCGCCCCATACAGTGAGCGACAGCGCCGCAAGCACCAGCGCAAGCGCAAATCCTGCGATGACAGTGTTGCGCAGATTGGTCAGTATGCCCGCCATGTTCCGTTCCTTCCCTTCGGATCATCCGTAATCGGCGATCAGATCGCCAACCGCCATCTACACAACCGGTTGATGAGAATGCGAGTCCCCGCTTGAGGCAAGCGACAGCCGCGTCAGCGGGCGCCCGGATGTGAAAACGCCCGCCGGGGGAGAGGACCGGCGGGCGTTGGTTCACGCGTCGCATACACAAAACTTGCGCCGAGGCCGGTGATACGCATCCGGTTTGGTCGGCGCCGGCGAGACGAGCTGGAGCGCGGGGGAGAGAAGCGCGAGCCCGCCTCGCCGGCTTTCGCAAGTTTCCTCGCGACAAGCCCTATCTAGGGATGCCGATTGTTGCAGCGCAGGACGAAAAGAAGGCGCAATTGCGGCGCACAATCACGAATTGTAAGCGCCGGTTTCGAAATGTTTCAGGCGTTCTTTTCGACCTGACCGAATTCAAGCTCGACAGGCGTTGCGCGACCGAAGATCGAAACCGCGACTTTGACGCGCTGGGCGTCTTCATCGACATCCTCGACAACGCCGGAGAAGGACGCGAACGGCCCGTCGACAACGCGGACGTTTTCGCCAATCTCGAACGTGATCGTCGAGCGCGGGCGCTCAGCCGATTCGGTGGCGACGCCCCTGATCCTGTCGACTTCTTTCTGACCGACCGGCATCGGCTTGTTGCCGGCGCCGAGGAAGCCCGTCACTTTCGGCGTCTCCTTGATCAGGTGATAGGTCTGATCGCTGAGCACCATCTTCACCAGCACATAGCCGGGAAGGTAACGCCGCTCCGACGTCACCTTGCGGCCGCGCCGGACTTCAGTGACATCCTCGGTCGGAACGAACACTTCCTCGATAAGGTCGGACATGCCCTTTTCGGCGGCCGCCTGGCGGATCGCTTCAGCGACCTTCTTTTCGAAGTTCGAGTAAGCGTGAACGATGTACCATTTGTATTCCATGGTCTTGTCCGTCTGCTGATGGGTTTCGGCTAGCGGCTCTGCGATGCGCAATCGATCGGCAGGATCGTGCACACGCCGAATTTCACGGTCTGATCGACGAGCAGGAAGAAGATCGCCATAACGACGACCATCACGAGCACCATGAGCGTGGAAATCCGGGTTTCCTTCCATGAGGTCCAGGTGACTTTCTCCGCTTCGACGCGGACCTGACGCAAGAACTCAAGCGGGTTGACGCTCTTCTTTTTCTTCACTTCCTCGGCGCGCCCTTCGATGGTCGCACCCTGTCCGCCCTTGCCTGAACCGGTCTTTTTTTCGCCCGCCATGGAGCCGACATCCTCATGTCCGGAAGGCAAGGGTTCTCGTGCGCCGATCCCGACGCGCCTCACCTTCTGATTGTTTCGGAAGATGGCGGCTTAGGTAAACTTTTTCACGCGCCCGTCAAGGGCGGCCGCGCCGAACGCCTATTGAATTAACCCGGCATCGGCCCTATTCCGGGCCCCGCCTAGGGGTGTAGCTCAGTTGGTAGAGCATCGGTCTCCAAAACCGAGGGCCGGGGGTTCGAGTCCCTCCGCCCCTGCCAGGCGCGGTCCCGCACAAGCCCAGGCGACATCGCTTGGCAAAAAGCCCGAAATCAGGGTTTTGAAACCAGCTTTCCGGCGACATAGACCTCGCCGGCGCCGTAGCGCGTGATCCGCCCGTCAACGGCGCCGAGACGCACCACCGGCGATCCGTAAAGCCTCAAGGTCGGCGCGACCGCCCGTCCTTCGAGAAAGACCCCGCCCGACCCGTCGATCGAGACGGTGAGCTTGTCGGCGGAACCGCCCTGAACGGCGGTCGACCCCGATCCTGCAATCCGGACCGTCATCGGCCCGTCGATGCGGGCGACGCGCGCAAGGCCCGATCCGGCGATCGAAACGTCAAGCATGCCGTCGACGGCGCCGATCATGACATCGCCCGCGCCGGCGATATCGATATCGGCCATCGCCGCATCGCCGCCGGTCACCGCCGCCGCGCCCGACACATCGAGTTCAAGCATCGACTTGACGTCGCCGATTGCGAGACGGCTGCCTGAAATGACGCCGATGGTCGCCTGACCAAGATCGCTCGTTTCACCGTAGACGTAGCAGCCTTCAAGAATAAGCCGTCCGTCGATCGCCTGCATCGCCAGCTTGATGCGCGCATCCGTAAAGGTCACGTCGTTCTTGCGCGGCAACGCCACTTCGATGACGGGATAATCCTCAAAAAACGCGTCGCGATCTTCCGGCTCGCTGCGAACCGCAGCGACGCGGTCGCGCTGGAGATTTTCAACCCGCCTGATGCGCGTGTCGCAGCAATTGCGACCATCGTCATCGCGCCAGCGTTCACCGGCGATGATCACCTCGCCGTCGACCAGTTTGACGCTGATCGGCCGATAGACCTTGCCCTGACGGATATTGACGTCGACATAGTCGCCGCCCGTCGTCGTGATCCGCACGTCGCCCGTGATGTCCTGAAACAGGACTTTTGAGGCGGTGAACTGGGCCGCGGACGCTGCGGCGTTAATGGTGAACAGTGCGGCGGCTGCGAATAGACCGGCGATTATGCGCATAATCCCTACCCCGAAAAGCGAGGCGCAAGCATAGCGCGGCAAGCGCCGGCCCGCGACATCGCCGGCCGGAGCAAGAAACGAGCCCCTTTCCTGCGCCGGAACGAGACGTCACCGCGCCGCGGGAAGCGCTCTTTTGCGTCCAAGGCTCGCCCATTCAAGCGTCCTTTCCGCCGCGAGCCGCGCGGCGGAAGGACCATCGACGCCGAGTTCCTTCAGGATCACGTCGAATGTCTGCGCCTGTTCGACATAGGCGGAAGGATCTTCGAACAGGGCGAGCAGCGCCGAGGCGATGAGCCTGCCGTCGCAGTTTTCCTGGATGAATTCGGGGATCACGAAACGATCCGCCGCGACATTGATGATGGATGCGAACGGCGTCGTCTTGACCCGCGTTGCCCAGAAGCCGGTTATGGGGTCCACCTTGTAGGCGACAACCATCGGCGTCCTGTTGATGGCGAGTTCCGTCGAGGCGGTGCCTGACGCCGTCAGCGCGACATTGGCCGCCGCCATCGCATCGTATTTTTCCGGCGCATCGACAAAGATCGGCTCGCCCGGCCAGTCTCCCGCGAGGTTCCTGACGAGAGGCGCAACGTTTTCCGCGAGCGGAAGAACGATCCTCAATCCGGCGACCTCGCGCGCGAGATGACCGACGGCTTCGCGAAAAGGTTCGGCGAGGCGCGTCGCTTCGCGTTTTCGGCTGCCGAGAAGAACCGCCAGCAGCGGCGCGTCATCAAGAGCGTGCCGGGTGCGGAACGCGGCGGCGTTCCCGCGCGCATTCCACGCCGCCTGGAAATTCGGATTGCCGATGAACTCGGCCTTAACGCCCTCGCGCGTGAACCAGGCGGGTTCAAACGGCAGCAAGGCGAGGACGCCGTCAAAATATTTCTTCACGAATTTGACGCGCTGCGGACGTGAGGCCCAGACCTGCGGCGCGACCAGCTTGACCGCTGTCGTCATCGGCGAATATCGCCGTAGGCGCGTCGCGCAGAGCCGTGAAAACGCCCAGCCGTCGATGAAGACCGCAATATCGGCCCGTTCCGCAGCGGCCTTTTCCGCGAGTTCGCGCGCACGGGCCATCGCAAGCGGCGCGACGCGCAGCACATCCGTCGCGCCCATCACGGAAAAAGCTTCAATCGGAAACAGACTTTCCAGGCCTTCCCGACGCATCTCAGGCCCGCCGCAGCCGAACAGCAACGCGTCCGGGGCAAGCGTTTTCAGTTCGCGAATGAGGCTTGCGCCGATGGCGTCCGCCGAGGGTTCGACCGCGGCCAGCATGATCTTGAGCGATCCGCCCGTCACGGCGACGAAATCTCCGTTGCCTCAAATCCGTATACGAAAAGTCCGCGCGCATCCGCTTCGCGAATGACCGCGTCGCGATCGATGATGAGCGCAAAGCCGGCTTCGACGGCGATCCCGGCGAGACCCGCCGCATCGACGCGGCGCACCGTTTCAACCCCGATCGTCGGCAGGTCGACGCGCAGTTCCTGTCCGGGCTTCGGCCGTTTGACGAGAACGCCGTTGCGCTTTTCTCCGCCGCGCGCCGAGGCCGGCAGGGACGCGCACCGCTCAAGCAGATTGTCCGTTCCTTCCGCGGCTTCAACGCCGAGCGTGTGCCCCGACGCGACGACGGCAGCCTGTCCGATGTCGAACGGTCCAAGCGCTGCGATGATCGCCGCCGCTTTGCGAATATCCGACCAGTTTTCAGCGGACGGCGACGCGGCGCCGAGCGCGCCTGAAGGCGCAGCGAGACCGCCAAAGACTTCTTCAGCGCCGATGACCAGGAACCCTTCGGCCTCGAGCGTTTCGACCAGCACGTTCAACAGCGCGCCGTCGCCCTTCGCCGCCGCCGCGATGACGCGCGGCAATAGCGCGGCGCCGCGCCAGTCCGGCTTGAGGCTTCCAAAGTCAGGGCGCCTGACGACCCCCGCCATGACGACGGCGTCGCATTGCGCGTCCTTGAGACTGCGGATCGTCTTGCCGACTTCAGCAAGGCCGCTATCGACACCCGGAAAAGAGGAGAAATCCCTGTCGGCGATGCCTGCGAGGCGCACGACAAACGGGCCGCCGCCTGACGCCGCCGCGGACTGCGCGATCTTCTGCGGCAGCGCGCCAGCGCCTGCGATTATTCCGAGTTTTCGCCAGCGGCCCATAATTTTCGCGGCGGCGCCATCAGCGGGCGGCGCGTGTCCTCTCGAATGAAATTGACGATGCGCATCACTTCCTCGCTCTGCGCATATTTGCTCGCAACGCCCTCAAGCCGTTCCTGGAACGACGCCGCTTCAGCGAACAGCAGGCGATAGGCGGCGCGAAGATCGTGGATCGCCGCGCGCTGCATGCCGCGGCGTTTCATGCCGACGATATTGAGGCCGGATAGCTGCGCGTGGTTGCCGGTCGCGGACGCATAGGGAATGACGTCGGTCGGCACGGCGGCGCAGCCGCCGATGAAAGCGTAAGAGCCGATCCGGCAAAACTGGTGAATGGCGCAAAGGCCGCCGAGAAACACATGATCGCCGATGACGACATGACCGCCGAGCGTCGCATTGTTTGCGAATATGACGTTTGATCCGACAATGCAGTCATGCGCCACATGCGCGCCGGCCATGAAGAAGCACTTGTCGCCGATGACCGTTGCGCCGCGGCCCGCGGCCGTGCCGAGATTGAACGTCACTTGCTCACGAATGATGCAGTCGGCGCCGACCGACAGCGTCGTTTCCTCGTCGCGATAGCCGAGATGTTGCGGCGGCCCGCCCAGGACGGCGAAAGGGTGAATGACCGTGCGCGCGCCGATCTCGGTTTTGCCGTCGATTACGACGTGGGATTTGAGCGTGACGCCGTCGCCGAGCGTCGCCGACGCCGCGACGCGGCAAAATGCACCGATGGAAACGCCTTCGCCGAGGCTGGCGCCTTCTTCGACGATGGCGGTCGGATGGATGCGCATCAGGGTCCCGTCCGGTCAGGCCATCTGGGCGAGCATCGCAGCGAAGGTCGCTTCCGCGACCAGCTTGCCGTTGACAGTCGCTTCACCCTGGAAACGCCAGACCGGCGGACGGCGCTGCGCCGTCGAGACCTTGATGAGCAATTGATCGCCCGGCGTCACCGGTTTTCTGAAGCGCGCCTTGTCGACGCCCATGAAGAGAACGATCTTGCCGTCGGAATCGAGATTTTCCGTATAGGACGTATAGGCGGCGGCGGCCTGCGCCATCGCCTCGATGATGAGCACCCCCGGCATGATCGGCTTCTGCGGGAAATGCCCCTGGAAAAACTCCTCATTATAGGAGACGTTCTTGACGCCGACTGCGCTTTCACCCGGCTTGATGTCGATAAGGCGATCGATCATCAGTAACGGATAACGATGCGGCAGGATCTGCAGGATATCGTCGATTTCAAGAACGCTCTTGCCGGGTTCAACGGTCATTGTCCGCCGCCTTTTTCTTTTTCACGAGACGCGCGAGCGTCGCTGTTTCTCTCATCCATCTGTTCATAGGCCGCGCCGGATAACCGGCCCAGGTTTCGCCTGCAGGCACGTCCCGGGTCAGTCCGGCCTTTGCGCCGATCCGCGCGTCATCGCCGATTGTCAGGTGATCGGCAATACCCGCATGGCCGCCGATCTGGACCCTGGAGCCGATGACGACGCTGCCTGCAATGCCGACCATCGCTACAATGGCGCAGTGTTCGCCGATGCGGACATTGTGGCCGATATGGACAATGTTGTCGATTTTCGTTCCGGAGCCGATCGAGGTGTCATCAAGCATGCCGCGATCGATGCAGACGTTCGATCCGATTTCCACCCTTTCGCCGATCATGACCCGCCCAAGCTGGGGAATGCGCGCAAGGCCGGCCTCCCCCGCGACAAATCCGAAACCGGGACCGCCGACCGATGAGCCGGCGCCGACGCGGCAATCCGCTCCAACCACCGCGCACCAGAGCGAGGCGCGCTCAGCGACAATCGAGCGCGCGCCGATGCGCACGCCCGGACCGATCACCGCATAGGGACCGATATCGGCCCCCTCGCCGATTTCAGCCCCCGGGCCAATGATCGCCGTATCATGAATACGAGCGCTTTCGGCGATGCTCGGCGCCAAGCCGTCATCATCAAGTCTTCGCACTTCATGGAGCGCCGCGGCGACACGCGCAAAGGCGCCGCGCGGATTTCGATGCCCTACGACTGGGCCGCCCATCCCTCGCGCTTTTTCGGCGTCGCCAGCGGGCGCGAAGCAAAGCGCGAAACGTTTTCCCGCAAGCGCGGTAAGAGCTTTCTCACCGTCAATGAAGACGACGGCGCCGGCGAGATCGGCGTCCGACACCGCGGCGGCGCGCGTGACAACGCCCGCTGCGGCGCCCGCCTCCTCCACACCCGCAATATGGAGAGCCTAGCCGACCGGAAGCGGTCCTCTCGTCA
>JAGRED010000388.1 GCA_020446725.1 Parvularculaceae bacterium
CACACGACGGGACTTCACGCGCATCGAGCTGACCTCCGGCGAGGCCGGCGATCGCCACCCGGGCGACATCGCCGGGTCGCCGCGCTGACGCATCAAGCCGCACCGGCGCGAAATTGCCGAGCCGTCCGCGCCCGCCGCTTTCGACGACAGCGTCGTCCTCAGTTCCGACAAGCGATCGAAAAAATTTCTCCGTCGCAGCCTCGCCCGCATCGCGCAGACGCCTTGCGCGAGCATTGACGGCCGCATGATCGACCTGGGGCATGCGCGCTGCGGGCGTACCCTCGCGCGCCGAATAGGGAAACGCGTGAACGTAATTGATCCCCGCCTCATCAATGAGGGCGAGCGTTTCTTCAAACATGGCGTCCGTTTCCGTCGGAAAGCCGGCGATAAGATCTGCCCCGATCGCGAACCCCTGACGCCGCGCGCGCAGCGCGGCGGCGAGGCTGATCGCATCGTCGCGCGTGTGGCGGCGCTTCATACGTTTCAGGATCATGTCAGCGCCGGCCTGCAGCGAAAGATGGAGATAGGGGGCGAAACGCGCATCGCCTGTCGCCCGCTCGAAAAGCTCCGGATCAATCTCGGCGCAGTCAACGGATGAGAGCCGAAGCCTGAAGAGCTCGGGGACGGCGTCGAGGATCGTCGCGACGAGGCGGCCAAGGCGCGGCGCGCCGTCGATATCGGCGCCCCAGGACGTCATGTCGACCCCGGTCAGCACGATTTCCCGGTGACCCGAGGCGACGAGCCGGCGCACGCTTGAAACCGCATCGTCAATCGGAACGGATCGCGACGGGCCGCGGCCGAAAGGGATAACGCAGAAAGTGCAGCGATGATCGCAGCCATTCTGGATCTGAAGGAACGCGCGGGCGCGATCGCCATAGCCGTCGATGAGATGGGCCGCGTTTTCCCGCACCGACATGATGTCGTTGACCGCGACGCCATCGCGGCCGGCGCCGATCGCCTTCCATTCGGCCGCGTTAAGCTTGTCCGCATTGCCGATGACGCCATTGACCTCGGGCATCGCGCCGAAGGCCTCAGGATCGATCTGCGCCGCGCAGCCGGTGACGATGATCCGTGCGCCCGGATCGGCGCGACGCGCGCGGCGAATATGCTGACGCGTCCGGCGCACCGCTTCATTGGTGACGGCGCAGGAATTGATGATGACGGCGCGCGTCAGTCCCGCCTCGTCGGCCAGTCGGCGCATCGCCTCGCCCTCGGCGAGATTAAGACGGCAACCGAGCGAGACGACCTCGACGCCGACATTGGCGTCGGCCTCGTCAGCCGGCGCGCCTGAGGCGCTGATGGGGTCGTTCTCGGTCATCGCCCCGTTTCATAGCGGCGAATGCGGGCTTGTCGAGCCGAGCAGGCGATTGGCCGATCAGCTCTCCATCGTGAGGAGGATGGCGAACCCGACGACGAGAAAGATCGCAAAGGGGAAAAAGGCGCCGAGCATCGGCGGCACGACGCCAAGCTTGCCGACAGCGAGCATCAGGTTCTCAGCGACGAAATAGACAAATCCGAGCGAGGCGCCGACGCTTGCTCGGACGAGCTGATTGCCCTGGCGGCTGACGCCGAAGCCGGCGATCGCGCCGAGCAGGGGCATCAGCAGCGTCGACATCGGACGGGAGAACCGGCTGAGAAGGGACGTCGTCGCCGGCTGCGTGTCCGCGCCGTCGCGGCGCAATTGCCCGATCTGCCGGACGATCGTTGGAATGCTCGACCGGTCGGGGTTCAGCGTCAACGCGAAGAGGAGCTCCGGATTGAGCGCTGTCGCCCAGGCGCGTGAGGCGCGTTCCATGGCGGAGGCGGTCGCTCCGGCCGCCTCGCGCACGTTGAAGAGGCGCCATCCCTCATTGTCGTGAAGGGCCGATGCGGCTTCGGTCACGGACCGCACGAGCCCGCCCTCGTCGAGGTCGTAGATCACGACGTCGGTCAACCGCACGCCGTTCGTCGTGCGCGCTGCGCTCGCGGCGGTGACGATCTCGCCTTCATAGGTCACGCGAATATTCGTGCGTGTCGCTGAATCCTCCTCCAGGCCGACCGCGAAATCATTCGCCTCCCAATACGCCAGACGCGACGACGCCTTGACCACCACAAGCTCGTGAAAAACGAAGTGAGCGACCGCAACGCAAAGGCAGGCGATGCCGACAGGCGCAAGCACGCGATGCACCGACATGCCGGCGGCGCGCATGATGACGATCTCGCTGGAGAGATTGAGCCCCGACAGCGTGACGACGATGGCGAGAAGGGCGGCGAAGGGCGTGAACTGGCTTGCGATCTGCGGCGCGCGCAAGGCGATGTAGCGAAAGATAGACTGCGTCGTCGCGCCGTCGGCCGCCATGATCGCTTCCGAGCGGTTGAGGAGGTCGAGCATCTGCAGGATGATGACGAAAAAGGCGAGCAGGCCGATGAACCGCATGGCGAACAGACGGCCGACATATCGGATGAATACGCCGTCGAGCGCCTTCATTGCGCGACGCCTCGCCTGAGCGCGCTTTCATCCTCGGCGGGCGCCATCGGCAGGCGCACCGTATCGACTTCGCGGCTCGCGGCCGCCTTGGCTGTCTGCGCCTGGCCGACGGATTCCCGGTAGATTGCGAGGCTGAGGAGAATGAACAGCGCCAAAAGGCCCCACATCGATATGTAAGGCGACATCTGGCCGAGGGCCGCATTGACGAGCCCCCATTCCTCCAGGAGTTCATGATAGGCGATGAGAACGGCGACGCCGATGACCGGTTTCAGGTTCGAGGCGCGGCGCCGGCCGGTGACGCCCATGGCTACGGCGAGAATGGGCAAGGCGAGAAAGGTCAGCGGATGGATCAGCGTCCAGTGAAACTGCGCGCGATAGGGAAGGTAAAGCGGCGATGATTTGGCGTCCGGCGAGTTCAGTAGGCGCACGATTTCCGTAAAAGTCGCCTCGTCCGCCTCGGTGCCGCGCGCGCGGAAGACCGCGATCGCCGGCAGGTCGATTTCAAGATCGAACGAGTCAAAATCAAGCGTGCGCAGGCGCTCGCCTTCATTGTCGATGAATATCTGGCGGCCTCGGGAGAGGCGAAGCAGCAATCGCGAAATCTCGGGCGTCGTCGAGATGCCGCCCTTTTCCGCCGTGATGACGGTTCGTCGTCCCCTGCCCTCACGCATTTCAAGGAAGATGTCGCTCGCTTCCTTCGCGGCGGCGTCAACCTTGCCGAGCCTTATCGTCACGTCGTCCGTGATGTCGACGAACTCGCCTTGCGGTATTTTGATGCCGAACGCGCCGCTCGTAACGTCGAAGCGGATCTTGTCGTATTCGTATCGAGCGAAAGGTTTGATGTAGCCGACAAGGACGAAATCAAAGAGCGCGAGCAGCAGGAGCAGCGCGTAGACGGGCCGCATCAGCCGCCCGAACGACGCCCCGCTCGATTTCATCGCGTCGAGTTCGCTCGACATGGACAGGGTGCGGAAGGCGAGCAGCACGCCGAGAAACGCCCCGAGGGGCAGTGCGAGGCTGAGATAATGCGGCACAAGATTGGCGAGCATGCGCCAGACGACATCCACCGGGCCCTGCTCGGCGAGGACGAAGTCAAACAGCCGCAGCATGTGCTCGATCAATAGCAGCATCGCCGCCACGCATAGCGCGAGGGTTAACGGCGTTGCGACCGATCG
>JAGRED010000389.1 GCA_020446725.1 Parvularculaceae bacterium
AACGGAAAAGCGCGTCTGCGAGGGTTGTGCGGCGAGAGCCGACCCATGCAGAAGCCCGATGATTTTTCCCGAACGCTCGCCGCAATTTGCGGCGCGCTGCTGATCGGAGCGGCGGGAATTTTTATTGGCGCTCTATTCGGGCCGGTGCGCACGCCGCTTCGCAATGCCGGCGAGGCCGCCATGTTGATGGCGTCGAACTGGCGCGCCGTGTCCGGCCTGAAGCCGACGGAGCATATCGAAAGACTGCGCCCCGACCTTTCCGCGCCGCGAAGTGCAGACATCACGAAAGCGCAGCCCGGCGTTACGCTCGCGACAGGGTTGTTCGGCGACCGGCTTGGCGCGCGAGTGATCGGCGCGGACGGCGTTGTCCTGCATGAATGGCCGGTCGATTTTTTCGACGTGATGCCGGAAGGAAAACTCTATCGTTACGAGGCTCTGGTTCACGGGGCTCACCTTTATGAAAACGGCGACCTTCTCATCAATATCGACAAAAAAGGCATGATGCGCGTTTCGGCCTGCGGCGACGTCGTCTGGCAAAACACGTCGCAAACGCACCATTCGATTGATATCGACGATGACGGATTTATCTGGGCGCCGCGCGGACCGGTTCGCAAAACGGCGCCCAACCTTTTCAGCCACCCGTTCTACATAGACGAAATTGTGCGAATTGATCCGGCGACTGGCGCTGAAACGCAAGTGATCGATCTTGCGCAGGTTTTCATAGATAGCGGCGCGCCGGCCCGGCTGACATCCCTATCGAAGTTTTTTCCCGACATCCTTCATGTCAATGATGTCGAAATTCTCGGCGCCGACGACGCCTCGGCGTTTCCGATGTTCGCGCCAGGCGACATCATGATCAGCTCGTGGCAGAACGGATCGATTACGGTGATCGATCGTCGCACGCTGACAATCAAATGGTCTGTGCTCGGCGCGACCCAGTTCCAGCATGACCCGGACTTCAATTCCGATGGAACGGTCACGGCGCTCGACAATCGCGGCTATGCGCCGCCATCTGCGGAAAACGGCTGGATCGGCGAAAGGGGCGGCAGCCGTATTGTAGCAATGCGGCCGGGAGGCGGCGCGCCGGAAACGCTATATCAGACGGACGATCGAAACAAATTCTACACCCCGCGCCGCGGCAAACATCAGCGCCTCGACAATGGCGATGTGCTCATTACTGAAACGGACGCCGGGCGCGCTTTCGAAGTGACGCCTTCAGGCGAGGTTGTCTGGGAATATCTCAATCGCTACGGCGCCGATGAGGTTGGCTGGCTGATGACGGCCGACAGATATCCGCCCGCCTATGCGCATATCGGCGAGAACTGCCCGGCGAATTGAGGCGCGCCTATTTGCGGGCGCGTTTTTTGGCCCGCTTTTTCTTGATCCTGGAGGCGATCGACCAGACATGGCCGAACGGATCCTTGATCATGCCGAAGCGGTCGCCCCAGAACTGGTCTTCCAGCGGCATGACGACTGAACAGCCCGCATCGGTCGCGCGCTTCCACCATTTGTCGGCGTCATTGACCTGAAGGTGAAGCGAGACGGTCGTCGTATTCGCATCGACGGGCGGCGTCGTGACGGCCGTCCCGAATTCCGGAAACGTGTCGGAAAGCATGATCTCGCCGCCATTGATGATAAGGTCGGCGTGCATGATGCGGACTTTGTCCTCCGCGTCCATGATCATGCGAACGCTCGCATTGAAGGCTTTCTTGTAGAAGTCGATCGCCTCGCGCGCGCCCTTGATGCGAAGATAGGGCGCAAGCGGCGCATATTCCTTCGCCGACAGTTTCGCCCGCTTTGACGGCGGCTTCGGCGCCGCCTTTTTCGCGGCGGGCTTTTTCTTCTTCTTCACCTGGGCGGTGGATTTCTTCGGAGACCGGGCCATGACAACGCTCCCTTGCGGCGCGCCCTTATGCGCCGGCCGGCGGAAAACTTCTATCGCCTGGAGCGCTGTCCGGCGAAATAATCAGGGCCTGGCGGCGGTGGGGCCGAAGGGGCCGCCGGCGCGCCTATCCGGGCCGGGCCGGTGGCCTCGCTCGGCCTGACATTCCAGGCGGCGTTCCCGGCTGGGACCGAAGGCGCCGGAGAGGCTCAATTTTCTTCCGCCCGCGGCCTGTCGCGCGGGTTGCGAGGCCCAGTGGGGCTGCCTATATCCCGCCCGAACAGGCCGGAACAATCCGTTCGGGCCCCTAAACCAAAGAGCAATCAGGGGCGGTTCAAATCGGGCGCTTGGCGGGGGCGGCGAAACGCCGGCTCTCATGAAGGCCCGGACTGTCGGGACCGTCCGCTGCAAGGAGACTTTTGAATGGGCAAGGTTATCGGCATCGACCTCGGCACGACCAACTCCTGCGTCGCGGTCATGGAAGGCAAGCAGCCGAAGGTCATTGAAAACGTCGAGGGCGCGCGCACGACCCCCTCGGTCGTCGCTTTCACCGGCGACGGCGAGCGCATCGTCGGCCAGCCGGCGAAACGTCAGGCGGTCACGAACCCCGAAAACACCTTCTTCGCGATCAAGCGCCTCATCGGCCGCAATTTCGAAGATCCGATGGTCAAGAAAGACATCGGCATGGTGCCCTACAAGATCACCAAAGGCGCGAATGGCGACGCTTGGGTTGAAAGCCGCGGCGAGAAATACGCGCCCTCGCAGATTTCCGCGTTCATCCTCCAGAAGATGAAAGAGACGGCGGAAGCCTATCTCGGCGAAACGGTGACGCAGGCCGTCATCACGGTTCCCGCCTATTTCAACGACGCGCAGCGCCAGGCGACGAAAGACGCCGGCAAGATCGCCGGCCTTGAAGTCCTGCGCATCATCAACGAGCCGACTGCGGCCGCTCTCGCCTACGGGCTTGAGAAGAAAGACGGCAAGAAGATCGCCGTCTACGACCTCGGCGGCGGCACGTTCGACATCTCGATTCTCGAAATCGGCGACGGCGTCTTCGAAGTGCTGGCGACGAACGGCGACACGTTCCTCGGCGGCGAAGACTTCGACATGCGCATCGTCGATTACCTCGCCGACGAGTTCAAGAAAGACCAGGGCATTGATCTGCGCAAGGACAAGCTTGCGCTGCAGCGCCTGAAGGAAGAGGCCGAAAAGGCGAAGAAGGAACTCTCGACGACGACGCAGTATGAAGTGAACCTTCCCTTCATCACGGCCGACGCGTCGGGCCCGAAACACCTCAACATGAAGCTCTCGCGCGCCAAGCTTGAAAGCCTCGTCGAGGACCTCGTCAAACGCACGGTCGATCCGTCCAAGGCGGCGCTGAAAGACGCCGGCCTCTCCGCGGGCGACATCGATGAGGTTATCCTCGTCGGCGGCATGACCCGCATGCCCAAAGTGCAGGAGACGGTGAAGCAGTTCTTCGGCAAGGAGCCGCATAAGGGCGTCAATCCGGACGAAGTCGTCGCGCTCGGCGCGGCGATCCAGGCGGGCGTTCTTCAGGGCGACGTCAAGGACGTTCTTCTCCTCGACGTGACGCCCCTGTCGCTCGGCATTGAAACGCTCGGCGGCGTTTTCACCCGCCTTATCGAGCGCAATACGACGATCCCGACCAAGAAGTCGCAGACCTTCTCGACGGCCGAAGACAACCAGTCGGCTGTGACGATCCGCGTCTTCCAGGGCGAGCGTGAAATGGCGGCCGACAACAAGCTTCTCGGCCAGTTCGATCTCGTCGGCATTCCGCCGGCGCCGCGCGGCTTGCCGCAGATCGAGGTCACCTTCGACATCGACGCCAACGGCATCGTGCATGTGTCGGCTAAGGACAAGGCGACCAACAAGGAACAGTCGATCCGCATCCAGGCGTCGGGCGGTCTCTCAGACGCCGACATCGAAAAGATGGTCAAGGACGCGGAAAGCCACGCGGAAGAAGACAAGGCCCGCCGCGGCCGCGTCGAAGCGAAGAACCACGGCGAGAGCGCGGTCCATCAGACAGAGAAAGCGCTCGCCGAGCATGGCGACAAGATCGGCGATGACGACAAGAAGGCGATCGAAGACGCCGTCGCTGCGCTGAAGAAAACGCTTGAAGACGAAGGTTCGGATGCGGAGAAAATCGCCGCCGACACGCAGGCGATGCTTTCAGCGTCGATGAAACTCGGCGAGGCGATGTACAAGGCGCAGGGCGGAGACGCCGAGGGCGATGCGGCGGCCGGCCAGGGCGGTGATGACAGCGTCGTTGACGCTGACTTCGAAGAAGTCGACGGCGACAAGAAAGAATAGGGCGATCGACGGACAGGCGACGGGCGACCGGGGAAGGCTCATGCATCCCCTACGCCCGTCGCCCGTTCTCCTTTCCCTGATTGACCGGCGGGGCGCGTAATTACCGATAGCGCAAGATTTCTATTCGATGCTTGGCGTTGATCGCGGCGCGGACGATGCGGCGATCAAAACCGCCTTCCGCAAGGCGGCGATGCAATACCATCCCGACCGCAATCAGGGCGACGCGGCGGCGGAACAGAAATTCAAGGAAGTGAACGAGGCGTATGAATGCCTCTCCGATCCGCAAAAACGTGCGGCCTATGACCGCTACGGGCATGCCGCCTTCAAGAACGGTCAAGGCGGCGGGGCGGGCTTCAACGGTTTTGACGCCTCCGCCTTCTCGGATGTGTTCGAAGATCTCTTCAGCGACATCATGGGCGCGCGTTCCGGGCGCGCGCGGGGCCCCGGTCGCGGCGCCGATCTGAAATACGCGCTCGAGATTTCGCTTGAAGAAGCGTTCCACGGCAAAAAAGCTTCGATCACCGTGCCGGGCTCCGTCGCCTGCGAGACCTGCGAGGGGTCCGGCGCGAAAAAAGGCTCCGGCCCGACGGCCTGCGGAACCTGTCGCGGCGCCGGGCGCGTGCGCGTGCAGCAGGGCTTCTTCACGCTTGAGCGCACCTGTCCGCAATGCGGCGGCGAGGGGCGCGTCATCGCCGATCCCTGCGATGATTGCGGCGGCCAGGGCCGCGTCCGAAGAGAAAGAACGCTCATGGTCGACGTGCCGGCCGGCATCGAAGCCGGCACGCGCATCCGTCTCGCGGGCGAAGGCGAAGCGGGTCCGCGCGGCGGACCGGAAGGCGATCTCTACATTTTCGTCGACGTGAAGAAACACGATCTTTTCGAACGCGACGGCGCCGATCTTTATTGCACCGCGCCGATCCCGATGACGACGGCCGCGCTTGGCGGCGAGGTTGAGGGCCCGACGATCGAGGGCGGGCGCGTTTCGATTTCCATTCCCGACGGCACGCAAACGGGCAGGCGCTTCCGCGTTCGCGGCAAGGGCATGTCGCGCCTTAACCAGAAGGGACGCGGCGACATGTTCGTCCAGATCGAGGTTGAAACGCCGGTCAACCTCACCGCGCGGCAGAAGGAATTGCTGAAGGAATTCTGCGAAGCCGGCGGCGATGACTGCAACCCGTCCTCAACCGGCTTCTTCAAGCGCGTCAAGAAATTCTGGGACGGGCTGGCGAGCGAATAAACGCCGCCGTGCAAGCCGATTGCCCTCCTCCATGCGGCGCCATAGCGTCACACCGTTCTTGGGAGGGAAACCATGACCCTATCTGTCATCGGCGCGGGGCTTGGGCGCACCGGCACTGCATCCTTGAAAGTCGCGCTTGAAACGCTTGGCCTCGGCAAATGCCACCATATGTCGGAAGTGTTCGGTTCGCCCGAACAGACCGATCTCTGGGTGAAGGCTGCGCACGGCGCGCCAGACTGGCCGACGATCTTCAAAGGCTACGGCTCGGCGGTCGATTTTCCGACGGCGGCGTTCTGGCGCGAGCTTGCCGACTATTATCCGGACGCCAAGATCATCCTCTCTCTCCGCGATCCGGAGAAGTGGTACGAGTCGACGCAGGAAACGATTTTAAGCCCCGCGATGGCGGCGGGGCTTGAGCACTTGCCTTTCGCGCCGGTCGTCAA
>JAGRED010000390.1 GCA_020446725.1 Parvularculaceae bacterium
CGAGATCGGCCGCAACGCGCGCACGATCGACGCCCCGAAGACGCTTGAATGTCTGGTGGTCGAGCAGCATCGCCGCCTGACGATAAAGGCCGAGCGCTGAAAGCCTGTCCGCGGCCTGCCGAATGAGCGCATCACCCTCCGCGCCCGGCGGCGCGAATTCGACATGCTCAAAGAAAAGCCGCGCGGCGTCCTTCGGATGAAGCGCGGATTGCGCATCAAACAATCGAGGCAAGGCGGCGGCGATCAAATCCTGCGCTTCCATCGCAGCGTCCGCCTCCGGACTGCGATCGACAATCCCCGTCAGCGCAGCGAAACCGCGATCGAAATCGCCTCCGGCCAGCCGAATTCCTGCAATCGCCAGGCGTCGTTCACGCTCGAAAGCGCCGCCGCGCCATTCAAGCGACAGACGCTCGATCAAATCCGCATCGCCGTCCCTGGCGGCGAGCGCCAGGCGCGCGCGCATGGACCATTCGCCGCCATCTTCCGCCGCGGCGCGACGATAGAGATGATCGGCGCGCGCGGCGTCGCCCTTCGACTTGCGTATCAGCGCCAGAATGAAATCACGCCGCGCATCCGTCTCAGCGTCTCCGTCGGCAAGCCCGGCGCGATCAAGCGCGGCGCTCGCCGCATCATCGCCTGTCATGGCGAACGCTTCAGCCATTGCAAGATGGAATTCATGGCGACGGTTCGGCGGCGGCTCAAGCGGATTATCAGACTTGAAAAGCGCGGACGCCTCGGCATAGGCGCCAAGCCGCGTCAACGCCATTGCAAGAAGCGGAGACCCTTTCGCGTCTTCAGACATCAGCGCGACAATGGCGCGGTCGCGGCCCATTTCATAGTCGCATTCAGCGACGAGCGAGCGGACGGACAGCGCCTGCGCGTCGTCGAGACGGTCGAAAGCTGCAAGCGCTTCAACCCATAGCGCATGGGCCATGTAGAATTGCCCGAGCTCAACAATCGCAGCCTCGTCGCCGGCGGCGGCGGCCGTAAGTCTCGTTTGCTCAGCGTCTTCAAAACCCGATTGCGCCGCATCACGCATCAGCGCGGCGCGGTCAAAACGCACAGGCTCAGCGGCGATCGCCGGCGACGCGATGGAAAGCGCGGCTATGCTGAGAAACAGGTGGGAATTCATTGAGCTTCCCGATCTGCGACCTTCGTTTCTGCGGCGCGGTTGGCGAGCGCGACAGTGAGCGCCTTCGCTTTTTCGGCCGACATTTCAGCAAGAACGCCCGCGAGCGATTGCGTGCGCATGCCGGCCGCGACGGGAATGAGTATGTCGTCGTCAAGAACTTCAAAGATCCGCGCCGCATCGCGCGGTTTCATCCGTTCATAGGCGCTGGACAAAGCGCCGATTTCATCATTGCGCGCCCGCGCGCGATCATTTTCGGCGGCGGCGATCGCGTCCTTCTCCGCTTGAAGCGCCTTGATCGCGGCGTCGAGCCGCAATTCCGCCGCCGCGAGGATGCTCTCGCGCGTATCGAGTTCGGCCTCGCGCGCATCGAGTTCAGATTTGCGTTCAGCCAGCTGTTCCAGAAGACGCCCCTGCGTTTCGGACGCGTGCGCCGGCGCCGCCGCGACCGGGGCCGCCTCGGATACCGTTTCCGCCGCGCCGGCGCTCGAAAAGCTGAGCCACAGACCTGCGGCTTTCAGCGAAGCAAGCGCGAACAGCGCCGTCATGACGACGGGCGCAAGACGAATGCGTCGCGCAGGAATGGTCATGCTCACGCGGCCCTCTTTTGTTTGCGCGCCGCTTTATCCGTTCCGATCAGGCGAACTTCTCGCACCGCGCCCTCGATACGCTCTGCGATCCGCTCGCCGGCCGTTGTCATCACCGACAGTTCGGTGATGAGCGTTTCCGCCTTCCTCGCAGCCGACTGGAGTTCAGCGCTCCTCGAAAGTCCGCCCGCCTCAAGCTGTTTCAGCGCCGCGCTCGCGCGCCCCGCCGCATCGTCAAAATGAACGAGCGCCGCCTTCAGCTCTTCCTGAGCCGATGTCAGGCGGGCGAGCTTGCGGTTGATCAGGAACCCGCCGACGGCGCCGGCGAGAAGCAGTGCGATCAGCACGATATCGAGGATGGAACCTGCGCTCACGCCGCCGCCTCCCGCTCGCCTTCGTCTGCGCCTTTGGCCAGCGCCGCATCAATTTTCACCGCGATCATCTCGCCCATACGCCCGACGCGCCCTCTCGCGACGGCGAAACCGCCTGCCCGCAATTCGACGCGCGCGCCGGCATGGGCTGAAAATGTGACCGTTTCGCCCGGTTTCAATTTCTGAAGGTCACGGATCGTCACATCCCGATCAGCGAGGACTGCGGCGAGCTCTACGCCTGCCGAAGAAACGCCCGATCCGAGGCGATCTTTCCAGATGCCGTCAGCCGTGCCCGATTCGCCGATGAAATCGCAAAGGAGCTTTTCGCGCACCGGCTCGATCATCGCATGCGGCGCAAGCAACATCGCCTTCGTCGTCAGATCGTCGATCCGGATCTTGAATTTGGCGAGCGCGCAAACGCTGGCGTCCTGCGCGACCGCCGCGAAACGCGGCGTCGTTTCAACACGATCAAGCGCGAATGCGCCTTCCGCGACAGGCGTAAACGCTTCGTCGAAATCTTCGACCAGCATCGCCAGCATGCGCGTCGCAAGGCCGAGCTCGATCGCAGTAAGCGCGCGTCCGTCGAGACCGGCGGACGCCCCGCGCTTGCCGCCAAGGAGCAGGTCGACAACGCAGTGAACAAGCGGCGCATCCGCCGCGAGAAGGCCATACCCGTCGAGGGCTTTTGAATGGATGACGCCGATGACGCCGCCGGGCGTCTGCGACTGGATGAAATCGCCGAAACGCGTCGAAGAGACATTATCGAGCGTCACTTCGATGTTCTCATTGGTGAGCTGGCGCAGGCTCGTCGACATCAACCGCGCCGTCCGGTCGAAGATGACGTCGAGCATGGGCAAGCGGCGATGCGACACGAACGCCGAATTGATCAGCGCCTTGAGGCCGGACCGGTCCTGGCCTTCTTCGGCGCCGAGATCGAAACCCAGAAGATCGCTGAGCGGCGAATCTTCGTTCCAGACCACCTCTTCGCCGTCGCCTTCAAATGCCTTGGGCGCCAATGCCGTTCTCCTACTGAATCACAAGATCTTCAATGATGATGTCGGTCGCCGCGCCCGGCGCCGCGGCGATATTCACGCGCTTGAGAATTTCCGCCTTGACCCGCGCCATGCCGACGTCTCCCTCGAAATCTTCCGACGAAAGGCCGCGCAAGAGAAAGGCGACGCGTTCCTGAATGAAAGGCTGGCGCTCGGTAAGTTCAGCCAGCGCCTTGCGATCGCGCGCGACGACTTTCAGCCGCGCTTTCAGATAGGCGGCGCGGCCGGTCGAATCCGGCGCAAGATCGGTCAGGAATTCCAGAGGCGGCGCATATAACGTCTTTTGCTCGTCCGCCGACAGGGCCGACAGATCATAATCGGGCAGAAGAACCCGGCCGGACCGGATCGCAGTTGTTGAAAGCCCCAGCATGAATGTGACGGCGAGCGCGAACAGCACGATATGTTTGCCGGGCGTGCGCACGCGCACGCGGCGCCGTTCAGCGCCCGCGCCCGCATCTGATCGCTTCGAAACCTCACTCATGGCATTTCGGCTTTCGGCCTACCCTCTCGCGCATCATTTGTCGGGAATTACGGTTAAGGGAGCGTTTCTGCGGCGTTTCTTGCCCGGCAATTTTTTCCTGATCGCGTCGACCCAAACCAGAGGCGCCTTGATTTTGTTGCTGTTTTTCGTGGCACGCCGATTGCCATAACTGGGAAGACGGCATCTGTCCGTTAACGGAAGATTAATTCGATGGAAAACGCCATCACCGCCGGCCTCGCCAAACAGATCGTCCTTGCGCGCGCGCTTGAGACGACGGCGAACAATGTCGCCAACCAGACGACATCAGGCTTCAAGGCGGATCATATCGCGTTTCGCGAATATCTGACGCGCGTCGATGCGCAGTCGACCGGCGATCCGACAATCTCGCTCGTCGTCGACCCGGACACCTATACCGATTTCGCGGCGGGCGGCCTCGAACAGAGCTATCGCGACCTCGACTTTGCAATCGACGGCGACGGTTTTTTCGCGATCGAAACCGCGGCGGGCGTTCGCTATACGCGCGACGGGCGCTTCAGCGTCAACGCCTATGGCGAGCTTGTGACGCGCGACGGCGCGCAGGTTCTCGACGCAGGCGGCGCGCCGATCCTTGTCGATCCGGAGGCCGGGCCCGTTCTGGCGACGCCTGACGGCGAACTCCAGCAGAATGCGACGCCTGTCGCGCAGCTCGGCGTCTACCGCTTCGACGACCAGCGCCAGTTGCGCAAGGCGGGCGACAACATGTTCGCGGCCGAAGCCGAGCCGACCGCAGCAATCGCGCCGCGCATGCGTCAAGGCTTCATCGAAACCTCGAATGTGAATCCCGTCGCTGCGATGACCGACATGATTGAGATCATGCGCGCCTATGAACAGGCGGCGCGCCTAACTGAAACCGCCAACGAACTCGAACGCCAGGCGATCGAGACGCTCAGCTCGTCGAATTAAGGACGGAGACCGATCCATGCAGTCCCTTTCCATCGCCGCGACCGGCATGCTCGCCCAGCAGCGCAATGTCGAGGTCATTTCGAACAACATCGCTAACCTCAATACGGTCGGGTACAAGCGCCAGCGCGCGGAATTTCAAGACCTCCTTTATCAGACGATCGAACGCGCGGGCGCGCTTTCCTCGGCGACGGGAACGACCGTTCCGAACGGCATCCAGATCGGCGCCGGCGTCAAGACGGGCTCCGTCTATCGCATCACCGAGCAAGGCGCCGTAACCTCGACCGGCAATGATTTCGACATGGCGATCTCCGGCAAAGGATATTTCCGCGTTGAACTTCCCGACGGACGCGAAGCCTATACGCGCGCCGGCAATTTCGGCATTTCATCCGACGGACGCATCGTCACCGAAGACGGTTATGAGGTTCTGCCCGGCATTTCGCTCCCCGAAGACGTTGTAGACGTTTCGATCTCCAAGGACGGCGTCGTAGAAGCGCGCGTCGCCGGCGATCAGAGCGCGCGCGAAATCGGCCGCCTCGACCTCGCGGTTTTCTTCAATGAAAGCGGTCTTGAGGCGATCGGCGACAATCTGCTCCTTGAAACGACGGCCTCCGGCGAGCCGGTCATCGGCAATCCCGGCGATCCCGGCTTCGGCTCGGTGCTGCAAGGATATCTTGAGAACGCCAATGTCGATCCCGTCCAGGAAATCACAACGCTGATCGCTGCGCAGCGCGCTTATGAAATGAACGCGCGCGTCATCGAGACGTCTGATGAAATGCTGTCGATCAACGCCAATCTGCGTCGATAGGAACAGATAGATGAAACTGATCCGTCTTCCCGGCATTCTCGCCTACGCCGTCATGGCGATGTGGCTCCTGCAGATCGCGATCGCGCCCGCCAGGGCGCAAGAGCCTTCAATGACGCGGCTCGCCGAACGCAGCGAGGAAATCCGCGCCGCGCTCATCGCGCATGGCGCGCCCGACGATATCCGCGTGACGCTGGCCGAGCCTGATGCGATGATCGCCGGCGATGCGGCGACGCCGCTCG
>JAGRED010000391.1 GCA_020446725.1 Parvularculaceae bacterium
AACCGATGATATTCGCCATAGGCGACAAGAAGCCTAAGATTCATGCGACCGCCTTCATTGCGCCCGGCGCCGTCATCTGCGGCGACGTCGAAGTCCATGAGAATGCGTCCGTCTGGTACGGCTGCGTGCTGCGCGGCGATTCCAACAGGATTATCGTCGGCGCGGGCTCAAACGTTCAGGACGGCACGGTCATTCACGCCGATGCGCCGGAGCTCGGCGGGGCGCCGACACTGATCGGCGCCTATGCGCTGATCGGCCACAAATGCATGCTGCATGGCGCGACGGTGGAAGACGAAGGCTTTGTCGGCATGGGCGCGACGATGCTTGACGGTTCAGTCGTCAAGACGGGCGGGATGCTCGCCGCCGGCGCTTTTCTGTCCCCGAAGAAGATCGTGCCCGGCGGCGAAATGTGGGCCGGCATGCCCGCGAAAAAGTTCCGTGACCTGAAGGACGGCGAATCGCAAATGGCGCGCCTTGGCTCAATGCACTACATTGAGGAAGCGCATCATCACGCGCAGGCGCTGCTTGAACGCTGACCGCGCCGCAGCGGTTGATTTCCCTATCGAGCGCCCTCAAGCTGCCCTCTCTCCGGTCGCGTTTTCCCATTAGCTTCATCAATGAGAGTCGCCATGGACAGCGCCGAAAAAGCGCAGCCGATAAAATCCAACGAAACGCTCGTCGTCGGCGCTTCCTCGCTCGGCACGATGTTCGAATGGTATGATTTCTTCCTCTATGGCGCGCTCGCCAGCGAAATCGCCCGGCACTATTTTTCCGCCGTCAATGAAACGACCTCTTTCATTTTCGCCCTCGCCGCATTCGCCGCCGGCTTCATCGTGCGCCCGCTCGGCGCCCTTGTCTTCGGACGCATCGGCGATGTCGTCGGACGCAAGAACACTTTTCTCGTCACCATGGGGCTGATGGGGCTTTCGACCTTCGCGGTCGGCCTTCTCCCCGGCTATGACTCTATCGGCATTGCGGCGCCGGTCATTCTCGTCCTTCTGCGCCTCCTTCAGGGGCTCGCTATCGGCGGGGAATATGGCGGCGCCGCGATCTATGTCGCCGAACATGCGCCGGCTCATCGGCGTGGTTTCCAGACCAGCTGGATCCAGACGACCGCAGTCGCCGGCCTCATCCTCTCGCTGCTTGTCATCATGGCGGTTCGCTCGACGACGACGCCGGAAGTCTTTTCCGACTGGGGATGGCGCATCCCGTTCCTGATTTCGATTTTCCTTCTCGCCCTTTCGATGTGGATTCGCCTGAAGCTCAGCGAAAGCCCCGTCTTCCAGAAGATGAAGGAAGAAAGCGCAACGTCGAAGGCGCCGTTCAAGGAAGCGTTCGGCGAATGGCGCAATCTGAAGCTTGTGCTCATCGCGCTCTTCGGCCTCGTCGCCGGCCAGGCGGTCTCATTCTACACAAGCACGTTCTACATACTTTTCTTTCTCGATCGCATCGTGAAGGTCGACCCGTTCACCGCAAACGTTCTCGTTACGATCGGTCTCATCATCGGCGGACCTTTCTATGTCCTGTTCGGCTGGCTCAGCGACCGCATCGGCCGCAAGCCGATCCTGATGGCCGGCCTTGCGATCGCTGCTCTATTCTATCTGCCGCTTTTCCACGCGCTTTCGGCGGCGGCGAACCCCGCGCTCGCCGAGGCGCAACGTCAGGCGCCGGTCATCGTCGCCGCCGACGCCGGCGAATGCTCGCTGCAATTCGATCCGGTAGGAAAAACGAAATTCGACCAGTCATCCTGCGATATCGCAAAATCGTTGCTGACGCGCAGCGGCGTCTCGTATCGCAATGAGAAGGCGGCGCCCGGCGCCGTCGCGGAAGTCATGATCGGCGACAAGCGGATCATCGCGCCGAATCCTGAAGACTTCAGCGAGGCGGAAAAAGCCGCAAGGATCGCCGCTTTCGGCGCGGAAGTGCGCGCCGCACTCGCCGAGGCGGGCTATCCCGAACGCGCGGACACGGCGGCGATCAACAAGCCGCTCGTCATATTCATCATTGCGCTTTTCGTTGCGATCCAGACAATGTCATACGGCCCGCTCGCCGCCGCGCTTGTCGAGCTTTTCCCGGCGCGCGTGCGTTACACGTCAATGTCCCTGCCCTATCATATCGGCAATGGCTGGTTCGGCGGCTTCCTGCCGACAACAGCCTTCGCCATCGTCGCGGCGACAGGCAATGTCTATGCGGGCCTCTGGTATCCGATCATCATTGCAGGCGCGACTTTCATCATCGGCGTGTTGTTCCTGCCGGAAACCAAGGATCGCGAAGTTCATCACATCGGATAAACGCCGCCGCGAGATCACGGCAGGATCAATAAACGCCCGGCGCCAGACGATATCGCACTTTGGCGGCGAAATCCCGATACGCCTTATCTTCAAGGAGCACGCGCTCTTCTGCGCGTATCCTCAAAACGAACAGCATCCAGACGGCGGCGTAGAGACATAAATTATAGATTGAGCCTTGGGCGAGCAGGAAACCCGCATGCGTCATCATATAGCCCGCATACATCGGGTGACGCACGAAGCGATAGGGCCCTTCTGCTTTCACCCCGCGATTGGCGGCGACAAGACCAAAACTTCTATTGAGGCAGAATTTCGCGCTGATATGGAGCAGCGTCCCGATCATCAGAAGGATAGCTCCTGCGACCGGAAAGACATGAACGCCGCCACTCTGCGCCATTAGCGGAAGAAAGGCGCCGCCAGCCGCAACCAGCCAGTCGTCCGGTCGCTGCGAAATCTGATCGGTCGATTTGCGGATCAGCAAAAACACGACAACCGCGCCCTCGGAGACTAGAAAGATATATGAAGCGGCGTTTGCAGCGGTAAAATCTTCCGGCAAAATTCTCGAAACCAAAAAAATATAGAGAATGAGAACGGCGGCCTGCTCAATACGATCAAACCAGCGCGCGCTAAAATTTCCCTGGTCTTCCCGCCTAGCGCCATCCGCAAACGCGTCAAACACCAATGCATCCTCCGGCAGCCAGCCGCATGAGCGGTTCGCGGGGATAATAATTCCGGTTTGCTTTTCAGATGATGAACGAGATCTGCGCAGGCTTATCCATCATCGCCCGGCATCCGTTCGCGCCTCACCCCGGAAATCCGGTTTTCGCGCACAACCTGCGGCTGAATTGCAACGCCTGGGGCTGACAATTCGCTGTTCAATCGAAAAATCCTGTCTTACGGTCCAATTCTACCGGGGTGGCGGGGCTTATGGCTGGAATTGCGGCGACGACGTCGAACCGCGCGCGTGCGCGCAATATTGTCAAAACAATCGCAACCGCCGCGGGGGCGGCGGCTCTTTCCGGGACCGCGCTGGCGCAGGCGCCCGACAAGGTTGTCAATCCTTCGTCAATCCCGGCCAACGTTCGTCCCGGCGCAATCGAAGCGCAGTATAATCTCGAAGTCGCTCCAGACGCGGCGATAACGCCGTCGATCATATCGCCCTTTGAACTCGACCAACCGGCGAATGCGCGCGAGATAACTTTCAAGCTCAGAGAAGTTTCGCTGGAAGGCGCGCAGGCGATCCCGGAACGCGAATTGCGATCAATCTATGCTGCGAAGATCGGCGAGATCGTATCGCTTTCTGAGGTTTTTGGGTTTGCGCGCGCAATCACCAAAAAATACGCGGAACGCGGCTACCCGTTAAGCCTCGCCTATGTGCCGGCGCAGGAGATTGACGGCGGCGAGGTGCGCATTCGCATTGTCGAGGGGTTCATCGGCGAGGTCACGGTTGAAGGCGCGCCACGCGGCGCACGAAAACGCTTACGGAAACTCGGTGAAAAAATCGCCGCCGATAAGCCGCTGCGTCAATCGACGCTTGAGCGTTATCTGCTTCTCGCGAATGAAATTCCGGGCCTGTCGGTCACCGGCGTATTATCACGCGGCGATACGCCGGAAGCCGGCGTCAAACTCACTCTGGCGGCGGAGAGAAAAGCGGTTTCCGTATCCGCCAACCTAAATAACCGCGCATCGCGAGCAGTCGGGCGCGAACAATTTATTGGGCGCATTGCGGCGAATAATGTTTTGACCGGCGTCGACACGATCGGGCTTTCGGCGATCAAGAGCATCAAGGCGGACGAGTTGACGGTTTTCGCCGGCCGCTACTCTACTGTCCTATCAAGCGAAGGATTGTCTCTAAATCTAGGCGCAACCCGGTCCGATGCGGCGCCGGGCGTGCCGTTTTTGCGCGATCTCGGCTTCGAAACAGAAGGTTGGACTGCAAGCGCCGGCCTTTCCTATCCGCTGATTTTGTCGCGCAAGGTGAAACTCGGCGTTTCCGGCGCCGTCAACTGGAAGGAATTCCGCAGCGCCTTCGGCGTCACGCCGAATACGCTCGACCGGCTCTGGACGACCGACTTTGCGGCGACTCTGTCCGTGAAAGACGGATTGCAAGGCGCCAATACGATCAATCTCGTTCTTTCCAAGGGCTGGGATATTTTCGATGTCACAAGGGCCGGATCTCCGCTTGCGAGCCGCGCGGGCGCCGGCGGCGAATTCGTTACATTCGGCGCGGAAATTTCCCGGCTGCAGAAATTAACCGATTGGGCGGACCTCACCCTGGCGGTGCAAGCGCAGACAGCCAATCGTCAATTGCTGTCATCGGAACAATGCGGCTTCGGCGGCGCCGGGTTCGGGCGCGGGTTCGATCCATTCGAAATCGCCGGCGATCGCTGCATTGTCGGCCTCGCCGAACTTCGAACCAATCCGCGCTTTCTCGATTTCGGCGCGATGAAGTTGACACCGTTCGTATCATTCGACGCCGGCGCGGTTCGCCAGATCGGGCCGCTTGTCGCCGGCGAAGACAGAAACGCTTCGCTTTATTCATTCGGCGGCGGCATGCGCGCCGCGATCGCCAAGCATGTCTTCGCGAGCGCCGAAGTCGGCGTTCCGCTGAACGGCGTCGTCGCGCAGGAAGGCGACGACGACCCGCGATTCTTCTTCTCAATTGAAGCGCGCTATTAGGGGGCGCCGTATGAAAAATTCTCTTAATCTCTTGATTGCCGCCATAGCGCTTCTCATCGCCGACGATGCGAAGGCGGGCCCCTCAGGCGGCGTTGTATCGGCTGGTTCGGCGACGATCGGGACCATGGGGCAAACGACGACAATCAGCCAGTCGACAGACAAAGCGATAATCGAATGGCAAAGCTTTAACGTCGATCAAAATGAACGCGTGAAATTCAATCAGCCGACGGCGGACGCAATCGCGCTCAATCGTGTGCTCGGAAGCGGCCCCTCAATGATCAACGGCCAGATCGACGCCAATGGCCGTATCTTCATCATCAATGGCGACGGCGTCGTCTTTGGATCAACGGCGAAAGTCGACGTGAACGGCCTGCTCGCGACCAGTATCGATATAAATGATGCGTCGTTCCTCACCGACAATTTCGTTTTCGATGAACCGGGATCGACTTCCGCCGCGATTATCAACAATGGCGCGATCAACGCCGCCGACGCCGGCATGGTGGCTTTCGTCGCGCCGAATGTTCAAAACAGCGGCCTCATTGCGGCGCGTTTCGGCAAGGTCGCGCTCGGCGCCGGCGAGACCTTCACGCTCGACTTTTTCGGCGATTCCCTGATCGCTTTCGCCGCGAATAATTCAAGCGGCTCGAAAACCGGCGGCGTCATAGTCGACGGCGTCGTCGACACGGAAGCCGGCGTCATTCTTCTCGCGGCGACGACGGCGCGCGATTTCGTCGACACGATCATCAATGTAGAAGCGGATCTCGTCGCACGCAGCGCCACGCAAAAGGGCGGCAAGATCATCCTTACGGGCGGCGATCAAAGCGTCATCACGGTCAATGCCGATCTCGACGCAGTAGGAACATCCGGAGGAGAAATTTCCGTCGAAGGCGGCGAAATCGTCGTGACGTCGAACGCCAATCTGCTGACCGACGCGAAAACGGGCCTCGCCGACGGCGGCGACATTTCCGTTCACTCAACGACGCGCACGGATTTCGCCGGAAACGCATCATCGGCGCCGGGCGCCAGCGGGGGCACGGGCGGCGATATCACGATCAGTTCCGATGGCGTTCTCGTATTTACAGGAACCGCCTTCGCCGGCGATCCGCCGCGCAACGGAAACATCAGCCTTAACGGCGCGACGATTCCCGGCGGCGGCACAGGCGGCGGAGGAACCGGCGGAGGAACCGGCGGCGGCACTGGCGGTGGCGGAACCGGGGGCGGCGCGGGTGGCGGAACCGGCGGCGGTGGAGGCGGAAATGGCGGACCGCCGATAATCGTGCCCGGTCCCAATCTCAGCGATCAGGCTGCAAACCGGCTTACCGAAGTGTTCGGCACGTCGGCGATCCTTGCGACGACAACGCCCGGCGTTCCGCGCAGCGCCGAAGCCGACTACCGGCTCGAATCCGGGAACGGTGTTCCGTTCGACGGCGATGTGACCGACGGCGATAGCTCGACCCTCTTCTGTCTATTCGACTTATCCGAGACGGCCTGCGCGAATTAACTCACCAACCGCCGATCCGCGAAAAACGCGCCGTAACGTCGCGCGCGTCATTGATGACGTCATACGCAGGAAACTGCGCCGCGGTTGCGCAAGCGTGGTTCGGCAAGACGCGCAGCAACCGCCCGACCGGAAAGTCGTCGAGATTGAAAGCGCTGCCGTCGCGGCGCGCAATGATACCGTGTTCCTGATTGCAGGAGGCGACGATCAATTCGTCGATCGGTTCTCCGGTTTCGTCGCAGACAATTCCATAGCCCTGATCGACCGGAAAGGCCGCCGTTCCGCGATCGCGCGATAGCGCCATCCAGCCGGCGTCGACAAGGACCCAGTTCTTTTCGGCCTGACGGCCAATGACGCTTGTCAGAACCGATATTGCGATATCGGAGACCTCGCAGACGCCGAGCCCCGCCATCACAAGATCGTTGAACATGTAGCCGCCGACGCGCACCTCAGTGACGCCCTCGAAGCTTTCGCCGAAGGTCGCCGTCGGCGTCGATCCGACGGAAACGATCTCGCAGTCGATTCCGTCGGCTTTCAGCATCGCCGCCGTATCGACAACGGCGCGGCGTTCACGGTCCGCGACAGCGCGGACCGCCACGGCGCTGCGGCAATCATAGG